>NZ_JNAC01000052.1:0-956 GCF_000722555.1 Sphingobium sp. DC-2
AGAGCCTGATCCGAAACTAAGGTGAGTAGTATCAGGGGGTTGGCTTGACGCTGACTCAATCGATTGATTCAGAGGTTTCGCCAAAAACTTTGATGGATCACCGATGTGGACTGACACCACTCGCGCCATTCATGCGCGAAGCGGGTTGGCTTTGCCAAGCGATTTGACGGATGCCGAATGGGCGTTGTTGGAGCCGGTGCTACCGCCAGCCTCGCACGTGGGCCGCCCGCGCAAATGGCCGATGCGGCGGATTGTCGAGGCGATCCTGTATCTGCTTCGCGGGGGGCTTCCGTGGCGGATGCTGCCTCCGTGCTTTCCGCCGGTTTCGACGGTGCGGCGCTGGTTCTACCTGTGGCGGGACAACCGCCTATGGCTGGCGATCAATCACACCTTGCTAATGGCGGCACGGGAAGCAGAAGGCCGAGAGGCCTCGCCCAGTGCCGGCGTGATCGACAGCCAGAGCGTGAAAACCACGGAAGCCGGCGGCCCTCGGGGCTATGACGCGGGCAAGAAAATCAAGGGGCGCAAGCGCCACATCCTCACCGACACCCAAGGCCATCTCGTCCACGCCGTGATCCACACCGCCGACATTCAGGACCGGGATGGAGCGCCGCTGGTGCTGGCGGAGATCGTCCAGCGCTTCCCTTGGCTACGGCACGTGTTCGCCGACGGCGGCTACGCAGGCAACAAGCTCAAGGACGCGCTGCGCCGCATCAGCAAATGGACCATCGACATCATCAAGCGGTCCGACAAAGCCAAGGGCTTCGAGGTTCTACCCCGCCGGTGGGTGGTGGAGCGCACCTTTGCCTGGCTCAATCGAAATCGCCGCCTCGCCAAGGACTTCGAGCAGACCATCGCATCCGCCGCCGCATGGCTATTCCTCGCCTCAATCCAGATGATGATCCGCCGGATCGCAAGAGCATGAAAATACGTCGGATAATTTCGAATCAGGCTCT
>NZ_JNAC01000053.1:0-10493 GCF_000722555.1 Sphingobium sp. DC-2
AATATCACGATTACGACAGCGAAATCAGCGACTTACTTGGAGAATGTGGGTTGCCATCGGTCTGCACTCCCATTTGAGCCGAAGTCTATCCGATGCAAGCAGCGTCACCAAACACGATTATGCGCTACCTTGAATTTTTGGCAGCTTTGCAGCACAATCAGGGCCTCAGTTCATCGCATCGACCTTGCCGCAAGCGCCACACCGAGCGACGAAAGAGCGTAGCGATTGAGTTGATAAGGGCGCACTTACGAGTTGCTATGCAACTCAGCGCGCCGCCAGCTTGGAGGCTGGCGGGAAAGGCGGAAACTAGATCGAGGCAACGGGTTGGCGATCTACCATTTGAGCATGAAGCCAGTTTCGCGGGCGGGCGGCCGTAGCGCCGTCGCCTCAATGGCTTATCGTGCCGGGGAGAAGCTGACCAACGAACGCGACGGGATCACGCATGATTTCAGCCGCAAGCAGGGCGTTGAACATGCCGAGATCGTCTTGCCCGAAGGCGTTTCAGCCGATTGGGCGCGGGATCGGTCGGACTTGTGGAACGCCGCCGAGTTTGCCGAGAAGCGCAAGGATGCCCGCGTTGCGCGGGAGTTCGAGATTGCCTTGCCGCATGAGCTATCGGCCGAGCAGCGGCTAGAGGCGGCGCGGGAGATGGCGCAGGAGCTGGCCGACCGCTACGGCGCGGCCGTGGACTTCGCCATTCATGCGCCGCACGAGGCGAGCGACGTTCGCAATCACCATGCCCACATTCTTATGACCACGCGGCAGGTGACGGAGGACGGGCTAGGCGACAAGACCTATCTTGAGCGCGAAAACAAATGGCTGTTGGCGCACGACCTGCCGACGACAGATATGCAGCTCCGCGACCTTCGCCAGCGATGGGAGGGGATCGCCAACGAGCGGCTTGCGATGGCCGGGCTAGATATTCGCATCGACCATCGTTCGCATATGGAGCGCGGGCTAGAGATCGCGCCAACCGAACATATGGGCGTCCATGCCACGCAGATGGAGCGGCGCGGCCTCGACGTATCGCGGGCGCGGCTGGACGAGGAAGCGGCCCGGCGCAATGCCGAGTTGATCCGGGAGAAGCCCGAGCAGGTTCTAACCCTCATCATCGGGGAAAAGAGCGTGTTCGACCGGCACGACGTTGCGCGGGCGCTGCATCGCTACATCAACGACGATCCGCAGGAGTTTCAGAGCGCGTTCGCCAAGGTGATGGCCTCGCCGGCGCTGGTCGAGCTTCAGCCCGAGCGGGCCGACCCGGCAACGGGCGAGATCGAGCTTGCCCGCTATTCGACCCGCGAAATGGTCGAGATCGAATCCGGCATGATCGAGAGCGCGCAGCGGATGCACGGCGCGCATGGTCATGGCGTCGATCGCCGGCATGTCGAGCGCGCCATAGAGCGGCAGGACGCCGCCATTCAGCGCAGCGCCGGCGATGCTTCCGCCCGGTTGTCCGACGAGCAGCGCCGGGCGATCGAGCATATCACCGGGCCGGAGCGGATCGCGGCCGTTGTCGGCTATGCCGGCGCTGGCAAGTCCACCATGCTCGCGGCGGCGCGCGAGGCATGGGAGGCCGAGGGCTATCAGGTCCACGGTGCGGCCTTGTCGGGGAAGGCGGCCGAGGGCTTGGAGGAAAGTTCCGGCATCCAGAGCCGCACCCTCGCGTCATGGTCCCGCGGTTGGGAGAACGACCGCGGCACGATCGGCCGCGGCGACGTGTTCGTGATCGACGAGGCCGGCATGGTCGGGAGCCGCCAGCTCGCCCGCTTCGTTGGCGAGGCCGAGGCGCGCGGGGCGAAGATCGTCCTTGTAGGCGACCATGAGCAGCTACAGGCGATCGGGGCCGGCGCACCGTTCCGGGCGATCACGGAGGAAATCGGCCATGCCGAGCTGTCCGAGATACGCCGGCAGCGCGTGGACTGGCAGCGGGAGGCGTCGGTTGACTTCGCCACGCACCGGACGGCCGAGGGGCTGGCAGCCTATCGGGATCATGGCAATATCAGCTTTGCCGAGACGGGCGAGGACGCGCGCGGCCAGATCGTGCGGGATTATCTTGCCGACCGCGACGAGCGCCCGGACGGCACCCGCGTAGCGATGGCGCATCGCCGGGCCGATGTTCGGGCGATCAATGACGCGATCAGGACCGAGCTACAGGACCGGGGCGAGCTGGCGCAGGGCGAGGACGCCGGCGCGCTGACCTTCCAGACCAATGACGGAAAGCGGGAGTTCGCGCCCGGCGACCGCATCGTGTTCTTGGAGAACAACCGCGACCTTGGCGTGAAAAACGGGATGCTTGGCACGGTCGAGCATGTCGAGGAAGGCCGGATCATCGCCACGCTGGACGGCGGCCGGGAGCGTAGCGTTTCCGTGCCGATGGGCGACTATCAGGCGATCGACCACGGCTATGCGACGACGATTCACAAAAATCAGGGTGCGACGGTCGATCGGTCCTATGTGATGGCGTCGGGGACGATGGACCGGCACCTAACCTATGTCGCCATGACCCGGCATCGTGATGGTATGCAGCTCTACGCCGCACAGGACGAGTTCACCAATGCCGGCCGGCTGGTCGAGCATGGGGCCGCCCCGTTCGAGCATGACCCGCAGAAATCCGGCAGCTATTTCGTGACGCTGGAAAACGACAAGGGCGAGCGCCGCACCCTATGGGGCGTCGATCTTGAGCGGGCCATGAAGGAGGCCGCGCCGGCGATCGGGGAGAAGATCGGCCTACAGCATGAGGGTTCCACCCCCGTCACCTTGCCGGATGGCACACAGACGCACCGGAACACATGGAAGGTTCAGGACGCCGGCGAGCTGGCCTATAGCCAGCTAGAACGCCGCCTGTCCCGGTCGGGCGTGAAGGAAACCACGCTCGACTATACCCGCGACTTTGCCGAGCGGCGCGGGATCGCGGAGCAAATGGGCGTCCGCAGCGAAATCGAGATTCCGGCCGAGCGCGCGGCCGGGCTACGTGCGGAGCGGGAGTCGACGGCCGGGGATCATGCGCTTGATCGCAGATCCTCGCAAAAAGTTGGCGCGGATCTCGCGCAGGATCTCCGTGCAGATCCGCGCGAGGATCTCGCCGGCGATCGACAGCAGCGCCGCAATCCGTTCGAGGGCCTGAAACTCGGGCGCGGCGCGGCGGCCGAGAGCCGCGAGCCAGACCGCGCCGGCGAGGACGGCCCACAGATCGACCAGAACAGGCCGCAGCAGGCCGAGAAGCAGCGGCGCGGTATGTTCGCCGGCCTCAAGCTCAATGCGCGTCCTGCCGCCTCTCAGGAGCGCAGCGAGCGGCCGGAAAGGGAAGGGAGCTTGCGGCCGGCGCCGGCGCCCGACCGGCTGGCCGAGCGGGCGCGGGGGCCGTCGCCGCTTGAGACGGCCGTTGACCGATATTCGCGGGCCTATCAGTCGATCGACCAGCACCGGCGCGAGGGCCTGCCCGTTCTCGACATGCAGCGGCAGGAAATGCGCGATGCCGGCCAGCAGCTCGACCAGGTGCGCGGCGGCATGAAAGATTTGATGCGCTCGACGCTGGAAAACGACCCGGCGACGGCGCGCGCCATGACCGAGCTTTCCGGCCGGGAGCGTGTCGCCCATGTTATCGACGGGATGAAGCGCGAAAACGCCGCGCTGCAAGACCCGAATATCAGGGCCGAGCGGTTCGTTGAACGCTGGCAGGAGCTACAGGGGCAGCGCCGGGAGCTTCGCGGCTGGCAGCACGACGACGCCCGCGCCAAGGTCGAAAGCCACATGAACGGCATGACCAAGAGCCTTGAGCGTGACCCGCAGGTAGATTCCATCCTGCGCAATCGCCGGCAGGAACTTGGAATCGGTCAGGAGCTTCGCCGCGAGCAGACCATTGCCCGCGCGCTGCAAGACGAAATGACACGCGGCCACCGGCTTAGCCGGGGCATCGGCATGGAAAGGTAGGCACGGAGAACATGGCGGAGCTGGACGACGACAGGGAAGGAATCGAGCCGGAAGCACTGGACGAGGACGCCGGCGACCCGGCCGCCGCGTTCGACGCGCTACGGCGCACGATCGAGACGCAGGGCGCGCAGATCGGCGCGGAAATGACCGTGATGCGGCGCGGGCTGGAAGCGGCTTTCGACCAGCTCGAAAAGATCGAGCCGGCGCAGGACTACAAGCCCCAGCTCGCCCAGCTCGTGCAGGCGCTCGACAATGTTGCGGAGCGGATGCACGGCGTAGAGCAGTCACCCATTCTCCGGCAGGGCGCGCAGCACTATGCGGCGGTCCTCGAGCGCAGCGGCGAGGCCCTTATACGCACCGCCGCGCAGCAGCTCGAGCGGCAGGCGTCCGACCTCGAGCGCGCCGGCCGCAATCTTTCGGCGCACGTCGCCAGCGCGCGGGAGCGCGATCGGCAAAATTGGTGGCTTGTCGTCGCCTTCGCTGTCGGCCTGCTCGCCGGCGCGCTGGTGATGCTGTTCCTTCCGCGCCTGTTGCCGTTCTCGGCCGCGCCGCGTGTCGCCAGCGTCGTCATGGGCGAAAGGCCGTGGCAGGCCGGCATGAGCCTCATGGCGTTCGGCAGCCCGGAAGCATGGCAGCGGGTGGCGTCGGCCGATCAGCTTGTTGAGGCGAACAGGGAGGCGGTAGCGGCTTGTTGGGAGGCCGCGCGCACGGCCGGCGAGGATCAGCGTTGCACCATCACCGTGAAAGCGCCGGGGCAATAGATTGCTGCCCCGGCGTGAAGTTCAGAAGGCGAACTTGGCCTGGCCTTTGTCTTCGACAGGGCGCAGCCGGGCATAGGCAAGAAGATCAGCGATCGAGCCGCCCTTGTCCCGCCAGCCATAGAAGGTGTCTTCCCCGAGAAGGACATAGTGCCATTCGGAATCGCTACGCTGTTCCGGAGGAAGGGCGTTGATCCGGTCGCACCATGAAACGGCGGCCTTGCGCTTGCGCAGCACGTTCGGGCTGGTGAGCTGGCCTTGTGCCTTTGTTTCCACCAGATAAATCGCGCCGCCTGCTCTCACGAAGAAATCCGGCGAATAGAACGCCGGAAGCCCATCTTCCTTGATGTATCGCAGGCGCGCGAAGGTGTGTTTCTGCTCGTTGATCTTGCAGAAGGCTTCAACGCTGGCGTCACGCTCGCAGGTTTCCATAAATGCCAGTTCAAGGCCGCCGTTCCGCGAGGGATAGGGAAGGCGCAGATAGATAGCTTTCTCGACGGCCAGCGATGATCCTTCCCGCATGGCGAGCTTGGGCACTTCCGAAAGACGCCGATGCGCGACCTCGGCATTGGCGACAATCACGCTGTCTTCCGCTTCGAGAATGGCGCGCGCCCACACCTTGATAATGTGCTCCGTCACCGGGTCGATCAGCAGGACGCGCCAGTTCTCATCCGTGAGAGGGTCCAGCTCCTGGCCGAACAGGTGCCGACGAATGAAGGTGTCGATGCCCTCGGCCATCTCGGCCCGGTTTATCTGGATGTAGGGGAACTTGCTGGCGTTGGCGAAAGCCTTCGAGCTGTTTGTGGTATCCGTCAGGGTGACGGCTTCCGTGATCCGGCGCGTGATCCGGGCCAGGTAGTCATTATATCCCGTCGCGGTCATCACGCCGCCATGCACGCGATAGTCGCCAAAGCGCGTTTTCGCCTGCACGTCTTCGGAATGGAACTTCTCGCCCTGGCCGATCTGCCCCTTGAGTTGTTGGAGCGAAAACGATCCGAACGGCGCGAGGCTCGAAGGGTCGATATGGGTATCTTCCAGCGCCTCGACCTGTTCCCGCAGGATGAAGGGTATGGCGAAATCGTATTCCTCGAAGCCCGGCCGGAGGCCAACCGAGATCAGGTCGCCGGTCGAGCTGCCATTCGCCTCGTCGTCGTTGTCATCTGCTTCAGCCGCCAAGCCTTCCTGAATCAGCTCGTCATAGAAGCCCTGGAACGCCGGATGCTCCACGATCGAAAGAATGTCGATCATGTTGGAGGGTGTCTTTCCGCCGCGAATGAGCTGGCGGTTCTCCCGCTTTATGTCGTCGTATTCATTGCCGCGCCACATCAGACGCAAGCCGCGCCCGATCGTCTGTTCCAGCAAGATGCCGGCGCTCGATGCGCGCAGCGGGACAATGACGCAGATGTTGTTCACGTCGAAGCCTTCGCGCAGCATGAGCACGCTCACTATGACGCGCGGGGATTTGTGACGGTCCACGTCGAACAGGCGTTCGCGCAGCACCTTCCATTCGTCGGGCTTCAGCTCGCCCTTGCGGTTGGAATCGACGCGCAACACTTCGTCGTCGGCCAGCCCTTCGAGCTGCATGAAATCAGCAATGAGAGGCGTCACCGTGGTATCCTCGCAGACCACCAGCATTTTCGGATGCTTGTCCGGATCGAGGGCGGCGAAATCGGTTTCCAGCTTCCGGAGCTTGGTCAGGCCGGCGCGCAACATGATGCGCTGTCCTTCGGACAGCATGGGGTTGCCGTTCTCATCCCGATCGGCCTTGAAATCCAGTTCCTCATGGCTCAGCGCGCCGATTTCGGAGCGTTTGTCGAGAACAAGGGATTTGACCAGGCCGGTGCGCATGGCCGTCTTCAGGTCGAAATCAACTGCGATGTGCGGGAAGTAGGATTTCCGGCTGTTCCGGCCGGTCCCGACCTCGTTATAGGGCGTGGCCGAAAAGTCCACCTGGACGAAGCGGCGGCCCTTGGGTTCTGCGATCAGGTTGAGGCTCTTTTGCCATTCAACTTCCGTCACCTCACCTTCCCGCTTGAACTCGTGAATATGGTGGGCTTCGTCATTGAAGACCATGAGCGCGGGCAGGTCTTTCAGGTAGGAGAGGATGCCGCCGCGCTCATAGCGACGGTTCAGCACATTCAAATCGTTGCCTTGGCTGGTGCCGGGCGTCAGGGGAAGGACGCTCTGCACAACGATTTTCGGATCGGCGGATTCCCCCGGCGCGGTGATTTCCTCATCCTCAAGCGGCTCGCCTTCTTCCGACAGCACATGCCAGTTGGAAATGGCGATGATGCCGCCGGCCGTGACCTTGCGGCCAATGTCTTCTTTCGGGCAGACCGCCCCTTGCACGAACCGGAAAACCTCGTCCCGGTAGGAATCGGGAATGAACAGTTCCTGGAATATCGACAGGTCAGAAATCGTGAAATCGCGCTTGCCGTCTCGTTCCTTCCCCATGAAGGCGTCAAGCAGCCGATCGTAAACGATGAGGCCGGGGGCAACGACGAGGAAGTTTTTGGTGTAGCGGTCGCTATCCGGCGCGCGGTTCGCGTTGAGAATCTGCCAGACCATGAGGGCTTGCAGAACCCAGGTCTTTCCCGTTCCGGTCGCCATTTTCAGGCAGTATTTCGGATAGGAATTTTTTGGCGCGCGGATGATCTCGGAATCCCGCGTGCTTGTCAGCATCACGTCAGGGGCGGCG
This sequence comes from Sphingobium sp. DC-2, assembly GCF_000722555.1. NCBI lineage: Bacteria > Pseudomonadati > Pseudomonadota > Alphaproteobacteria > Sphingomonadales > Sphingobiaceae > Sphingobium > Sphingobium sp. DC-2. Next base: position 7,387 of record NZ_JNAC01000053.1, read on the forward strand.
ATCTGGTAAAGGTCTTGCAGGGACGCAATGCCCAAAACCTCATGGGCATAGATCACATTCAGCAAGGCTTGCCGCTGGCCGGGATGGAAATTGAAGGTGCGGGCGTCCTGAAATTCAGTCTGGAACCACCATTTCAACAGCTCGGCCGTGATCTCTGAGACGTGATCGAGGATCGGCGCTTCGCCGGTTTCCAGACCGGCGCAGGCTTCCTCGACCTTGGCCGTCAATCCTTTGGCAAGCGAAAGATCATTGATGCTTGCCATCATACCACCTCAACAGTTGCTTCGGCCTCAAAGCCGAACACATCAACCACACGCACGCAGACGCGGCGAGGCCCGTCTTTTTTGGGGAGGCTAGTGATCCTGGCCGTGGTGATGACCCGATAAGCGTCGGCATCTTTCTCCGTGTTGCCCCGGTAGTCTTGCCAGACGGAGCGGAATACCTCGCCGTCATAGTCAGGATCGACGCTCCAATATTCTATCAACGCCATAGGATCGTCGTTGATGACATGCTGGAGTTTTTCACGATTGGCGTCGTCGAGGTTCAGCGCCTCCGGTGAGAGCAGCACATAATTGGCGATCGAAACAGAAAGCGATTCTCCCTCGCCGGCCTGTTCACGATTGACTTCACCCAGTTTGAGATATTGCAGCGACGAGAAACGCACCTCGTCTGCCTTGAGCTTGTGGCCCTTCTTTTTCAGCCGGTCGAGCAGATCGGGCGGGATAACGAGCACTTCCAGGCGATCGCCCTGCCCCAGCGCCTCAATGTCGTGACCGATCGTTGGCGAGAAGTTCCAACCGAGGATAACGACCTTATCCCATCCGCCCATGAGGTTGTCGCGGATTTCGATTGCGCGGCGCAGGGTAGCAAGGCCGGTCATCTTGTTGGGACTATCGGCAAGGACGAGCGTTTTGCTTCCCTGAAGCCTGCCCATGTTCTTGTTCGGATTTTCCTCGACGGGCAGCGGTAGCGCGCCATAGAGGCCGAGCACGATTTCGGCCAGATCACCGATGCGGAACCGGCTCCCCATCGTGGAGCGCATTTGTTCAACCTGGTAGTCGCCAATGTGCTGGTAGAGGAACGGTGTGGCGTCCTGGTCGATCAGTCGTTTGCGTGTCACCATACACGCAGGCTTCCCGAAATCTGATGCAATCCAGCGCCGGCCTAGCCTTTCCGCAACGGCAGCGGTCGTGCCGGAGCCGATGAAGAAATCAGCGACCAGATCGCCTTCGTTGGAAATGGCCGTAATAACTCGCTCGATTAAAGCTTCCGGCTTTTGGGTGTTAAAGAACAGGTTCTCCTTCCGATCCGCAGGCTGCAACATCGAAATTCGCCAAACGTCATCAAGTGTCCGTTCGGTGGACTCGATATAGATTACCTTGCCGTCAGGGCCTTTCGCATTGACGATCTTGCCCTTATCCTTATCCCATACTCTCTTGAGCTGTTTAACGGGTGCCTCGCGTTCTTCCCTTATTTTGTTGAAGGTGTATTCATCGCCTGCCCTATACCACAGTAGAACATCATGGTTTTTGGCAAAGTGGTTCACGTTGCCTTGCATTTTATTGTAGTAATACCAGACAATCTCATTAACAAAGTTGGCCTTTCCGAAAATTTCATCAAGAACCATGCGGACATAATGGCATACGTGCCAGTCCAGATGAACAACGATGCTGCCGTTGTGAGTTAGAAGTTCTTTCATAAGGAAAAGCCGGGGCGTAATCATCCGCAGATATGACGCCGTGCCTTCACTCCATGTATCGGTATATGCAAACTGCTCGATCACGTTCGGAAGCTGTTCGATGGATGCACCGGGTAATTCTACCTTGCGCCGATAATCCGCCTTACTATCATAAGGAGGGTCGATATAGATGAGATTTACTTTTCCGCGCACCGATGCCGAGTCATCACCACCAGCGAGGAGTGATCCAATCGCCAAGAGATTGTCGCCATAAATCAGACGATTTTCTCCGGCGGTTGATACTTGCTCCTTCTTGTCTGCGACCTTGAGGAAATCTTGCCAGTTGCTGTCACGTGAGGGAATGACCAATTCCCTTGTTTGCAGGCCGAGGCGATAGTTGCTCTCCGCCCGCTCCATGACGCGCTCGGCTTCACGTTTGCCTTCGGCTACGATGGCCGGAAGCTGTTCGAGCAAACTCTTCATTCAATATCCCCCTGGCCGCGCTGCTCGGCGTGGCATGTCCTTATTGTTTCGGCTCAGATCAGCGCCGCTTGCGGATCGAGCGGCTTTCCCTTGAAGGGCGCGACGTTGATCTCCCCTTCCCGCTTGCGGGCTTGGGCAATGTCATAGCTGTTCTGCATCCGCATGAGCGTATCCATCGACACGCCGAAAGCCTTTTCGACCCGGAGCGCCATTTCCGGCGAAAGGTGCGCGCGCTCGTTCAGGACGGCCGACAACGCCGCCCTCGTAACACCGAGAACTTGCGCGGCGCTCGTGACCGAAAGGCCAAGCGGCTCGATGATCTCACTTTTGACGAAGCCGCCGGGGTGGGCGGGATTTTTCATACGGATGCCCTGCATCGCACTCATAGCCACCTCCTAGTGGTAATCTTCATAGTCGAGGTCGATGATCTCGATTTCGGTTTGGTCGATCCGAAATGTGATCCGCCAGTTCTTGGTGACGAACAGGCTCCAGGTGCCTTTTCGATCGCCGGTGAGCTGATGAGCCTTCCAGCTCGGGACCGTGCGCAACTCGTCTTCCCGCTCCATATCTTGCAGAAAGGTGACGATGCGACGGACTTTCGGCACTACGGCCGCCTGCAAGCCGGTGGCGTCATCATCTTCGATGAAGCGGCGCAACCCCTTATGGACCACGTTTCGGATTCTCATGTGCCGTCACTATCAAGCTAAGCGTATAGTGTCAAGCGACGCTATACGATCCCGTCATCTCATAGCCTTGTCGCGCAAGTCGTAAAACCTGCAACAGATCGGCCGCCCCCGGAAAATCAGGGCTTTTCGTGTCGCATGTCTTTGTCGCAAGTGGTAGAAAACTTGCGACATGATTTGCGACAGGGGGAAGCCGTGAGCAGCCGACCAGATTGGCCCAGTCGGCCCGAAGCTGCGATTTTGGCCATGTTGAAGAACAAAGA
>NZ_JNAC01000054.1:0-168055 GCF_000722555.1 Sphingobium sp. DC-2
GTCTGACGGAACAACGGCATAGCCGATCCGGCCTGCATAGGATCTATTATGAGACACAGCATGCCAGGCTGATCCTGCGCCTTCTGCCCGGCATCCTGGATTACCGGCGCAACTATGTGGAGCGGGAGGGCGCGTTCACCTCACCGCAAGCGCCGATAGATTTTGATTCCGTCACCGAAATCCGTTTCGCTGACCGGGCGGCCTATGACCTGTTCCTGTCAAAGGCCGCCGAGCCGGACATTGCGCGCCAGATTGCCGAAGATGAAGCGAATTTCCTCGACCGCGCCGCGACGCGCATGTTCGTGGTGGAGGAACGGGCGAGCGCTCCGGCGGCCTGAGCCGCCGCAGCCTACTCCGCCGCCTGCTGGAAAGGCAGGCAGACGCTGTCGAAGCCCAGCACATGAGCGACGCGGCCAAGCCCCACCCAGGCGGCGACGCTGTGCGCGAGATCGACAATCTCCGCATCGGAGAACAGCGCATGCGCGCGTGCCCAGAAATCCTCGTCGGCGGCGATCACCTTCGGCTCCTGCGCGAAACGTTCGGCAAATTCGATCGCCAGCCGCTCACGGGGGCTGAACAGCGGGGAGGTGCGCCATTGCTCCACCGCGTCGTAAAACGCCTCGTCAGGCGCGGGGCCATTGTCCGAAATCAGATGGTCCGGCCGCACCCCGGTCGCAGCGAACATGGACGGCGCATCCTTCGCCGCGCGGAACTGCTGGCAGATCACGCAGCCATTGATCTGCGCGATCCGCGAGCGAGCACCTTCAAATTCGCGCAGAGACAGGATGCTGTGCTGATAGACGGCCTTTGAAAAGGCGTCCGCTCCAGCCATGATCTCCCGCCCATGGGTGCGCGCAGCGTAGCTGTAGGGATCAGCGGCGCTGTCGGCCGGAATGTCGATGCGTATCATGGAACCCTCCTTCGATATTGCGCGATGCCAGCGCCTCCGCGTCAATCCACGCCGGGCGCGCCTGGGAAACCTTCATAATAATGGCCGACGATCATGCCGCCGTCGACGACGATCTCAGCCCCGGTCAGGTAGGAGGCGTCGTCGCTCGCCAGGAACAGGCTGGCCTTGGCGATTTCCTCCGGGCCGCCGATCCGTTGCAGCGGCACATTGCCATAATCCTTGTTCACTTCGTCGCGGCTGCGGCTGTCCAGATTGCCCATCATCGTGTCCACGCCGCCGGGATGGACCGAATTGACCCGGACGCCCTTATGGCCAAGCTCCATCGCCGCGACCTTGGTCAGCCCGCGCAGGCCCCATTTGCTGGAGGCATAAGCGCCAAGGCCGTTCGCTCCCTTCATTCCATCGACCGAGGAGATGTTGACGATCGATCCTTTGCCGCGCGCGGCCATGCCGGGGCCGACCGCCTTGATCCCCAGAAATGCGCCCGCCAGATTGACCTTCAGCACTTTCAGATAATCGTCGAGCGAGGTCTGAAACAAAGTGCGGAACAGCAGAATGCCCGCATTGTTAACCAATATGTCGGCCGGGCCGAAGTCAGCCTCCACCGCCGCGGTCAGGCTGGCCCAGTCCGCCTCGCTCGTGACGTCATGATGGTAGAAGCGCGCCGCGCCGCCCAGTTCGGCAGCCAATTGCGCGCCCTGATCATCCAGCAGGTCGGCGATCGCGACCTTTGCCCCCTCGGCTGCGAACAGGCGGCTCGTCGCCTCGCCCATGCCGCGCGCGCCGCCGGTAATGATGGCCGTCTTGCCCTGCAATCGGTTCACGATTCACCTTCTTTCTTCATGGTCTTCACGCCCAGATGGCGCAGGAAAAATTCGGTCATGACCGTGATCGCCTCCTGCGCTTCGGGCAGGTGGAAGGTGTACCAATGGGCATGCGGCATGGCTTCGAAGACGAAGAGGTCGGCGGACCTGCCCGCACGGCGCAATGCCCGGTGGAAGGAGGCAGTCGCGCTCAACAGCGCGTCACGCGTGCCGCTGACCAGCAGGGCCGGAGGAAAGCGGCCAAGGTCGCCATATATGGGCGAGACGCCAGGATCGCGCGGGTCGGCGCCGTTCAGATAGGCGCGAATTTCGCTTATCTCATGATCCACCGGCAGCACCAAATCGCCCCAGAAGCCCATCAACGTGAAAATGCTGGCGGTGTCGCCCAAATCCCCCAGATCGCCGCCCGCCGTGAAGATGCCGCAGCAGGCGGGCAAGGGCATGCCTTCCTTTTCCAGCCGCATGATCGTCTGTCCGGTAATGAAGCCGCCCGCCGAACCGCCATAGATGCCGATCTGGTCCGGCCGGTGATATTCCAGCATCGTGCGGTATACGGCGGCGGCGTCATCGACAGCGGCCGGATAAGGATGTTCGGGCGCGAGCCGGTAATCTACGGCCACAACCGGCACCTTGGCATGGAAGGCGACGGGAATCGCCTCAATCAGCGATCCCGACCCCAGCACGAAACCGCCGCCATGCAGGTTCATCAGGGTCAGACCCTGATTTTCGGGCGGGATCTCCTTAGGCTTCACCAGATGGCATCGTACCCCGGCAATCTCGATTTCCTCCACGTCCACCGGATAATGCTGCAAGGCGGCGTCGCTCAGCGTCTTCATCTGCTCATCGACAAAGCTACGCAGCATCCACATCGGCAGGCGCTCGGCGTCGGGGGCCGGCGGCTCCGCCCAGGGAGCGGGGGCGAGGAACGTGCGCGCTTCTACGCTGACGGTTGCGGGCACGGGAACGCGGTTCTTCCCCAGCAGAACGGACCCGTCCTCGTCGATCTGATAGCTCATCCATTCTCTCCTTTGCGGTTCAGGCCCGCGCCGTGTTTTCAATGCGGCTGCTGGAAAGCGCCTCACGCCTCATCATCAGGAAAAGGAAGGCGGCGGCGCCCGAACCCGCGATGATGACCCAGACCACGGGGCCATAGCCGCCCGCCGCATCGTGCAGCACGCCTGCGAGCGGCGGCAGGCAGAAGGTCAGCGGCAGAGTGGCAAGGCCGAACAGCCCGATCACGCGCGGCAGCGAATGCTGGCCGAACAGGCGGCTGGACAGCATGTTGACCGCAGGGAACACGGCCGCCCCGCTCATGCCGACCAGCAACGCGGCCGGGATCATCGCCGGATAGGCGATCGTCGACAAAAGGATGACCCAGCTCACGCAAATGCCGCACGCGATCAGCGTCAGCGTCAGCGCCGGGCCGATCCGCCCGCACAGCACGCCCGACAGCAGCGACCCCAGGATGGACGCGCCGCCCATGATGGACAGCAGCAGCGCGGCCGCACCGCCCGGCACGCCCCTTTCCATGGCGAAGGCGACCAGATGCGACACGCCGGTGATTCCCGCCGCGTTGAGATAGCCCGCGCCAAGGCACATCGCCCAGAAAGCAGGGCGGGCAAGCACCGCGCGCGCCGATGGAATTTCATGCGTGATATGCCCATGCGCGTCCGGCTTGGGATCACCGCGCAACACCGGGCCGTCCGATACCCCGTGGATGACGGGCAGCAGCAGCACATGGATCGCCGCCAGCGTGAGGTAGAATGCCGGAAGCCCATGGTCAGAGATCAGCACCAGCCCCACCATCGGCAATATCGCCACGAACAGCGGCATGTTGGTGACGCCCAGCGCGGGTCCGGGATTATGCGGAAACCAGTTGCTCGCCAGCACGCTCGATGGGAAGGAGCCCAGCATCGCCATGCCGAAGCCGATCGGCAACGCATAGAGCAGCAGCACCGCGGTCATGCCGGGAGCGGCGGCGAGCAGCGCATAACCCGTCCCGGACAGGATCGCGCCCGCCATCATCGTCCAGCGCAAGCCGATACGCGCGATCATCGTGCCGATCAGAGGGCCAGCCAGCCCCATCACCAGCACGCACAGCGCAAGGCCCAGCGTCGCCGTGCCCCTGCTCGCGCCGAACTGCTCCTGCAACGGCAGGACGGTGACGCCATAGCCGCCAAAGGCGCAGCCCACCGCGACATTCTGGGTCAGGAAGGCGCGGAAGACCATCCACCGCGCCCGGCCCTGTCCGGCTACCGCCGCCGCGCTCATATTCGCCTGCTGGCCTGCATGCATCTGCCAAATCCTTCCCGGCCGCCGATGACGGCCCATCAATCCTGCGCGTAGCCCTGCCACTGCGATGTCATCTGCACCAATTCGATCCGCGTGCCGTCCGGATCGGCGCAGAACATGAGTATGCCATAGCCAAGGTCACAGCGGCTCTGGTCCAGCCGCTGTCCGCCATATTCCACGACGCGGGCGGCAACCGCGTCCAGATCATCGACTATGAAGCAGAGATGCGGCCGCCCCGGCAGGTTGGCGGGGCGGGGATCGGCCGATGCTGCCGCACCACCCTCAATGGACCATAATTCCATGCGCAATCCTTCGGGATGGCGCACGAACTGCGTGCAAACCGTCGCACCCGGCAGTTCCAGCAGCGGCCCCGGCGCATCCGTCCGTCCGCCTTCCTGCGCCTCGAACCCCAACCCCTCGACATAGAAGCGGGTCGACCGTTCCAGATCGGTGACGTGAATGCCGAAATGGGGAAAAGCCCGGATCATGCGGCGGCGCCGTCCAGCGAAGCGACCGGCGGCATGTCGGGCGTATTGTAGGAATAGCCCATTTCCTCATAGCGTTCCGCGATGCGCCAGCCCTTGTCCGTGCGCACCAGCCGGTCGCGATACCAAAGGCCGATGAAGAAGACCTGTTCGGGCTTGCCTTCCCCCTGATACACCATCGGATTGAACAGGATACTGCGACTGCCCGCGGTGTCGCCGTCCAGGTCAAGCTTTGTGGTGGCAACCATGTGCTGGTAGCGCGGAAAGCGGCCTAGAGCACCCGGCAGCCAGGCCTTGATTTCGGCATAGCTGCCCTTTGCACCGCCGGTTTCGCTATAGTCGATGATCGCGTCGGGCGTGAACACCTCGTCCAGCGCGTCCCAGTCCTGGAAATCGATGGCATGGCTGTAGCGGGACAGAAGATCCGATATCTCCATGCGATCGGATATTTCCTGAAGGGACAGCATCGAAAATCCTCCTCCTTTACGACCGCATGGACGAATAGCGTGATTCGTTCCGCGCTTTGCATTGGTTTTCCCTCTGTCATTATTGATATGCGTAGCGCACGGACGCAAGTATTGATTGACAACGCGTGACGGAGAGAGATTCTGGAGCGGTGAAAAAGGCGGCGGGGCAGCCCGCGGGATGAGGATGCAAATATGATATTCTACAAGGAGCATCGGCGCTTGTGCCCCCGCATGCCTGCCTGCGTTCCCTTCACGGCCCATCATCAACAAGAGTGACCCTAATGCCTTCTTCCCTACCCATCGCAGACAGCGCGCTCCTTGACCGCGAACAGCTCCTCCAGCAGGCGCGTGAGCGTGCGGGGCTGTCCGATTTCGGCGACCTCTGGTTCATCGAGCCGATGGACCGCTATATCGAGGCGTCCAACCGGGAAGGCCGCCTGACGCCCGCAGGGGTTGCATCAATGACGGAGGTGGTCGTCAAGGGGCTGGTCAGCCGCTTGCGCATGGTCGAGGACATAAAGCGCCACCCCGAAATACTGGATGAGAAGGTGGAGGTCGCGGGCATCATCCTGGGCCTGCCGCGCACCGGCAGCACCATCTTCCAGCGCCTGCTGGCCAGCGCGCCGGGCATGACCGGCCTTCGCTGGTATGAGGCGCAGAATGTCGCCCCCTTCCCCGGAGAAGAACGCGGCAATCCCGTCGAGCGGCGCGCCTATGCGCAGGCGATGATCGATGGCTGGCTGCAATTGTCGCCCGAACTCGCCTCCATCCACCCGCTCGACCCCGACGCACCGGACGAGGAGATACTGGTGCTGGGCCAGATGTTCGTCAGCACCATGATCGAAGGGATGAACTTCGTTCCCAGCTTCGCGCGGTGGCTGAACGGCTATGATCAATCGCTCGGGCATGAGGATTTGAAGACCATCCTCCAATATCTTCAATGGCAGGACCCGTCACGGCGGGGAGCGAAGTGGATTTTGAAAAGCCCGTCCAACCTTCCCTATGTGGAGGTCGCGGCGAAGGCCTTTCCCAACGCCCTGCTGATCATGACGCATCGCGATCCCGTGGAAACCGTACCATCCTACATTTCGATGCAGGCCGCGCTCTACAAGCTGAGCGCGACCGTCTCCGACAGGGATGTCAGCGGCTTCTGGTTCCCGCGCCTGGCCGAATGGATGCGCATGTTCGAAGCCGCGCGCGAACGGATCGGCGAGGATCGCTTCATCGATATAAGCTACAAGGATGTGGGCAAGGACCCGATGAATCAGGCGCAGCGCGTCCTGTCACGCATCGGCATCCCGGTCGACGATCGCCTGGAAGCAGCGCTCACGGAATTCCTCGCAGGCAACAAGCGCGAGCAGCGGCCGATGCACGACTATTCGCTGGAGCGCTTCGGCCTCGACGAAGAGGAAATCAAGCAGGCATTCGCCGCCTACCGCCAGCGTTACATCGTTTAGGTCAGAAGGTTTCCCGCATTTTCGGGCCGCATATTGGATGGGGGAGCCCGAAGGCCGGGGTCGCGGCGGCGCTCCCTACCCTGCCCGTTCGACCAGCCGCCGCATCTTCCGCGCGGCCATGTGCGGCGTGGTCAGCACTGGCTCGCCACGGCATTCCCTCACCAGTTGGGCCGCGCGCGCCATGGAGAACTGGCCGATGACCACGACATCGACCGGCGGCAGGCTTTCGGCCGCGCGCGCGCTCAGCAGATCATGCCGCTCCGCATCGCCCGCTTGCAGCGCTTCCAGCGCTCCCGTGGCGACGGCCGGGACGATCGTGGGATGCGCCTGCCCGATCGCGTCAGCCATGGCGCGGATTTCTCCAGTCAGCGGCGCAACCGATCCTTCGAAGGTCAGCAGCAGACCGATGCGGCCGCCGTCATCCTTCCCCCGGCACAGCGCCAGCGCTTCATCGAACGCGCCCTCATTTGGGGTGATGACAGGGATGGAAAGGTCCGCCTTCACCCGCTCGATCGCCGGGCGGAAGGCGGAACAGGTGAACAATATGCCGCTTGCAGCCGCCCGCCCATCGCTGGCGGAAGCGGCATAGCGGCCCAGCATCAGGAAACGGTCGTAAATGGCCGGGCTGATCTCCCCGATTGCCGCAAAGTCGCTGGCCAGGGAATCATCGATCAGATTATAGGCGCGCGCTTCGGGCCATTCGTCCTGCATGGCGGCGATGGCGGGTCCCGGAGATTGGGCCAGCGCGCTGATGAGCATGATGCGCGGTGCGTCAGCCATGCATTTCCCTTCTTCCATAGATGCCGGTGACGGCTTGTCTTTACGCATTGTCAGTGCGATCAGCCCGCAGCAAGCGGAAATGCGAAAACATCGGGAGTGGCCTATGCTGAGACTGGACGGACGTATCGCGATCGTGACGGGCTGCGGTTCGTTCGCGCCCGGCTGGGGCAATGGCAAGGCCATCGCCGCCCTGCTCGCCCGGCAGGGCGCCACCGTCTATGGCGTGGATCTGAGCCTGGACGCGGCGGAAGCCACCAGGGACATCATCGCCGGAGAAGGCAACAGCATCCATGTGGCCGCATGCGACGTCACCAGCGCCGCCGATGTGAATGCGATGGTGGCCGATTGCGAGCAGCGCTTCGGGCGGGTGGACATCCTCATCAACAATGTCGGCCGGTCGGAGCCCGGCAACCCGGAAACGATGGATGAGGATGTGTGGAAGGCGCAGCTTGACCTCAATCTCACCAGCGCTTTCCTGACCTCGAAGGCCATTCTGCCCATGATGGTGCGGCAGGGCGGCGGCGCGATCGTCAATGTTTCGTCCATCGCAGGCATGCGCTGGGTGGGCAAGGACCAGGTGGGCTATGCGGCGGCAAAGGCCGGGCTGGTCCAGTTCACCAAGGTCACGGCGGTCTCCTATGCGGAAAAGGGCGTGCGGCTGAACTGCGTCGTGCCCGGCCTGATGCTGACGCCGCTCGTCCAGCGGCTGGCGGAACGGTACAATCAGGGCGATTATGAGGGGATGGTCGCCAAGCGCAATGCACAGGTGCCGATGGGCCGGATGGGTGATGCCTGGGATGTCGCCCACGCCGCCCTTTTCCTTGCCTCCGACGAAGCGCGCTACATCACCGGCACGGAGCTGGTTGTGGATGGGGGCATTACTGCATTCACCGGGTTTCCGGGGTGAAGATCAGGTGAAAGCGATCATTTAATTCGGGCAGAGGCGCAGAGGATGCAGAAGAAGATGGAACTTTCCTGCTCAAGTTGAATCATGTTCTGCGAAGCCACTCAAACGGGGCGAGGGAATGGTGAGCCCCTGGTTTTCAGGTCTGAACTCTGCTCCTGCCTTCGCAGGAGAACGTCACCTCATCAGGACACCTTCACAGATCGACACTTAAACGAGAACCGTCTTTCCAACGGAGAGAAGTAAAGCGTGAGCTGACGTCTGCCGATGTTCAGCAGGGGCGCAAAGAAGGCGGAAAAGCCCCCTTCAAAACTTTCTGCGTCCCCTGCGTCTCTGCGCGAACAAACTCCAACGCCTCGCCTGGAAAGAGCGCCGCCCTCGTCAGGCATTCCCCCCGGTCATGTGCCGCGCGGCGACATAGCCGAAGGTCAGGGCTGGCCCCAGCGTGACACCCGCGCCCGGATAGCTTTCCCCCATGGCCGACGCGGCATTGTTGCCAACCGCATAGAGGCCGGGGATCGCCTTTCCTTCGCCGTCCACCACCTGTCCCCTGGCGTTGGTCATCAGCCCGCCATTGGTGCCGATGTCCCCCGGATAGATCGGCATTGCATAGAAGGGGCCTTTGTCAAGCGGACGCAGGCAGGGGTTGGGCTGGTGGCGGAAGTCGCCATACATCTTGTCATAAGCGGCCTCGCCCCGGTGGAATTCCGGGTCCTCGCCCTTGGCCGCCCCCGCGTTGAACCGGCTGACCGCCGCCGACAACCGCGCCGGATCGACGCCGATCCTGCCCGCCAGTTCCTCGATCGAGCGACCCTTCTTCAGGATGGAACGCACACCCTTGCCATGCATCGCCGTGGGCATCAGCGGATAAAGCGGACCCATCGGGAACTTGTGCCGGTATTCATGGTCGAAGATCATCCAGCACGGATCGGCGTCGCCATGTTCGGCCTGACGGCGGGCCATTTGCTGGCCGACGACATGATAGGACGCGGCTTCGTTGAGGAAACGCTCCCCGCTCTGGTTCACCATGATGCAGCCCGGCAAGGCGCGTTCGACGGTGCATAGCCGTCCGCGATCCTCGCCCGGCACGTAGAAGACTGGCGCGGCCCAGGCTGACTGCATGTTCATCGTGCGAGCGCCGATGGCTTCGCCCGCGACGATGCTGTCGCCGGTGTTGCTGGTCACGCCGCCCGAATAGCGCGCCGCCGGATAGAGCGGCGCGTTGTCCGCGCGCATGGCCTGGTTCTTGTCGAAACCGCCCGCCGCCAGCACGATGCCCTTGCGCGCCCGGATGCGGTAGGGCTTGCCGTCCTTTTCGACGACAGCGCCCGTTACTGCATCGCCTTCGCGCACCAGTTCCTTGAGGGGCGTTTCCAGCCATAGCGGCACGCCCTTGCGATTAAGCGCCATCCGCAAACCGCCAGCCAGGGCGTTGCCCAGCGTAAGGCGCCGATCCTTGCGCGATGTCAGGCGGAACGGCAGGTCCAACCAGTATTTGGCCATGTTCCTGACCAGATTCTTCATCCAGCCCTTTTGCCGGTACAGCAGCTCATAGGTTTCGCTGAAATGCCAGTTCAGATAGCCGAACAGGCTGGCGGCAGGCGATGCGAACCGCAGCGTGCGGATGTCCGCGCCCAGAGCCTTTCCGTCCAGAGGGGCTGGAAGATGGGTGCGGAAGCCCTTCGCCGATCCACCCGGATTTTCCGCATGATAGTCGGGATAGGGAAAGGCCATATATTGGACCGGCGTGTTCGCCATCAGCCAGCGCAGCATGGGCGCGGCATTGTCAACATAAGCACGGATATTGTCGTCCGGCACATTATCCGCCGACAATTTGCGCAGATAGGTAAAGGCGTCGTCCAGATTGTCCTCGAAACCCGCCTGCTTGGCGACATCGCTGCCAGGTATCCAGATGCCGCCGCCCGAAGTCGCCGAGGTGCCGCCCCACTTGTCCGCCTTTTCCACGACCAGCACGTCGGCGCGATTGTCCGCGCCCACCAGCGCCGCCATCAGGCCCCCCGCCCCGGACCCGATCACCAGGATATCGACTTCCTTGTCCCAATCGCTCATGCTGCCCGCCCGCACATAGAAAAGCTCTTATATAGTACGGGAGCAGGTTCACGGCCAAACGCCGGAATAGCCCCGATATCTCCCGCAAAATCCACGCAGACGTCGCCTTATCTTGCCATAAAGTCAACATACGCGTAGGAATTTGTTTTATCAGATACGACATTCAAGGAATGAGGATATGCCCGGTTTAAGGGGAAAGGCCGCTCTTATCACTGGCGCGGGTCAGGGTATCGGGCAGGGAATCGCCCTTGCGCTGGCGAGCGAAGGGGTCGACCTGCTGCTTGCCGGGCGCACGCTGCAAAAGGTGGAGGAGACCGCACGGCTTGCCGCCAGCCGTGGCGTGCGGGCCATTCCTGCCGCATGTGATGTCAAATCCTCCGCTGATCTTGCCGCGGCGGTGGACAGCGCCGTGGCAGAATTTGGCGGCATCGACATATTGGTCAACAATGCGCAGGAAGTGCCCCTGGGGCCGATCGATCAGGTCACCGACGAAGCCTTTACCGCCGGTTTCGAATCAGGCCCGCTCGCATCCTTCCGCCTGATGAAGCTGGTGCATCCGTACATGGCGAAACGGGGCGGCGGCACCATCTTCAACTTCGCCTCGTCGGCTGGCATCCGCTGGGACATGAGCAACTATGCCTGTTATGGCGCGATCAAGCAGGCGACGCGCGCATTGACGCGGGGAGCGGCGGCCGAATGGGGCCGCGACAATATCCGCGTCCTCACCATTGCCCCCCATGCGGAATCGCCGGGGCTAAAGGCGTGGATCGAACATAATCCCGATGAAGCGGAAGCTTTTTTCCGAACCATTCCGCTGGGGCGGGTAGGCCGTCTGGAAGAGGATATCGGCCGCGCGATCGTCGCGCTTTGCGGGCCGGACCTCGGCTATCTGACGGGCGCAACCATTCCGCTGGACGGCGGCCAGGCCAATTTTGACTGACATGATGATCTGCTGGAGAGAATATTTATGGAAAAGCTGATCTGCGCCCTGTGGGCGCCGCAAGGCGAGAGCCGGGCTGACTTCGGCGCGCACCTGCTGGCGGAACTGCCGGACGCCCTCAAGGCAGCGGGCGCGAGCGGCATCCGCCTTAACATCCGCGACGCTACTGTCGAGCCAGCCGCGCCGCTCGTCCAGCAATGGCAGCAGCCGCAGCAGGACGCAGTGGTGCAATTCTGGCTGCCGTCGGCCAACGCCATCTTCCGGGAACGGATCGACGCCGCGCTCGCCGCGGTGAGCGGCCGGTTCGAAGCATGGCTGACCGCCGAATCCACCATCATCCCCAATAAGGAGCATCCGCCCCATGCCGGGGAACGCACCTGGGGCTGGTCGCAGGCGAGCTTCATTTCCTTCCGCCCCGACATGACCCGGGAAGCGGCGGTGGCGCACTGGCACAGCCATCACACGCGCGTGGCGATCGATACCCAGGCCAACTTCGAATATGTCCAGAATATCGTCGTCCGCCCGCTGACCAGCGGCGCGCCGCTTTACGGGGCCTTCGTCGAGGAGTGCTTCCCACTGGAGGCGATGACCGATTCCCCCGCCTTTTTCGACGCGGTGGGGGATGAGGAGAAGTTCGCGAAGAACACGAAGGACATGGCCGACAGTTGCGCCGGGTTCATCGACTTCTCGCGGATCGACATCATTCCGACCAGCCAGTTCGACTTCGCCCATCTGGACAAGGCCTGAAGGGCCGCAGCGAGCGGGGGACCTGACCCCCGCCCGCCTGTCGCGTCAGGGAATGATCTCGCGCCCTTCGCCGAAGATCAGCGATGCTTCCTTGCTGTCCATCGGCCCCTTGAAGCCGCGCCAACCCAGCGCTTCGCGCGCCTCCGCCGGTTGCAGGTGCAGGATGGTTTCGAATTTCGCGGCGAACAGCATGTCCGACTGCTGGCCGACTTCATATCCATAGCTCAGATTCCGCCACAGCGTAGGCCATGCTCCCGGATAATGAAGCATGGTCCGCGTCATCCACGGAAACATGATGAGCGTATTGGTCGTCATCAGCGCTCCCGCCAGTTCGGGGCCCAGATGACGGAAGGCATTGCCGGTCACGACGCCGGTGATGAAATATTCGGCGACTGATCCGAAGCCGATCTCGCCCAATATATGGTAGCAGTCATGGGTCTGCCCCATGCGCAGGTTCCAATAATCGAACGTGTTGGCGGGCTTCCAGTCAGGATCGCTCAGCAGCCGGGAGTTAAGTTCCGGCGACAGGTCGAACTCGTCCATATATTCGAACAATTGCCGTCCCACAGATCCTGCGGGATAGCCGCGCAGGTCCTCCTTGCCATAGGTCGATACGAAGGCTTCGCTGAGCCACTGGTCGAAGGCGGGGTTGCGGCGGCGTTCTTCCGCCGCAAGGCGTTCGATATGATCGACGTCGCTGACCTCATCCACCGCCTGCATCAGCGTGGGCAGCCCATAGAGCAGCGGATAATCATGGCCGTTGCGCCGCAGGCTTTCGGTAGAGACCCATTCCCTCACCCGCGCATCGTTGAGCCAGGGCGACGAACTCACCAGCACGCTGCTGTCCGTCCGCACCTTGCGGCGGCCGTTGAGGTAGAAGACGGGGCTGCCTGAGGTGACGTCCTCGTTCGCCGCGCCGGTGTCCAGGCTTTCGGGCTGTGGTTTCATGCTGCAACTCCGGTATCCGGTTGGAATGAAGCGGGCGTGGCGCCGTCGAAGCGGGCGAGCATCCGCTGGATATGCACGGCACGGCCAAAATCCGGCGCGACCGGGCCGTCCGTGCGGATCGCCTCGCCCAGTCCGGTGTATAAACTAGCGATTGAACTCAATGCCTCGCGCGATGCGAAGGAGCCGGGATAGGCGACATAGCGATCGGGGGCCGGAGGGATAGCGGCGCAGTCGAGCGCGGGATCGATGGCGATGGGTTCAAGCGGGCCGCCCCTGCTAGCGCCATGCAATAGCAGCGCTTCTATGCCGGGCACAGCGGGGTCGCGGGTGGAGAGCGTCAGCATGCCCTCGCTCCCCTCGATCCGCCACAGGCACCCCATGCCGGTCATCGACACGCCCGCAAGATCAAGGTTGAACAGCGCCCCGTTCGACAGGGCGCCATGGAATTGCAGATGATCGAACGCGTCGCGGGCGACCGGCGCGCCGGTTTCGTCCACCGGCGGCAGATGGATCGCGCCGCGCATCGCGACATCCGCGATCCCGCCGCCATAATGATCCACCGCATCGAGCAGATGGCCGCCATAGATGGACAGCAGCGTCGTGCCCCCGTCGCGCGTCGCCATCGCCCGCATGACCGGGCCGAACATGCGCGCATGCAGCGACAGGCTGTAAAGCTGCCCCACATAGCCGTCCGCGATCAGCCGCGCGGCCTGCCGCAACGCGGGCGAGCCATGCAGGTGCAGGCCGATCATTGCCTTCAACCCGCGCGCGGCGGCCAGCGCCGCCAGCTCCTCCGCCTGATCCACGGTGAGGGCGAGCGGCCATTCGCAATAGACATGCTTGCCCGCGGAAAGCGCCGCACGCGCGATGGCATAATGGTGCGGCACCTTCACACAGATGGCGACGAGATCAATGTCCTGATGTCCGCATAATTCTTCATGATCGATGGTCCAGAGCGGCGCGCCAAACTGTTCCGAAGCGCGGCGGGCGCTTTCCTCCCGCGTGGTGCACACGCCATGCAGGCGAAAGCCGGGGAGATGATCGATCACCCGGCGGTGGACGCCCGATCCCCAGCCAAAGTCCGGATTCGCACCGACCATCCCCACGCGGATCATATCTGCCTCTCCAGCCTTGTTTCCCAGACCATACTGCGAGTCTAGTTTACTGTCCAGAGCGGCCTTCGTTCCAGAGGTGCAGCATGTCGGACGAGATGATATCCAGGCAGATGTCCGCGTCCGCACCCTGCATTTCGCCCCGCGCAATCCCGGCGCAAACGCCAGCGGCCTGGTTGAACAGCAGGCGGACGCGCATCCTTTGCCGCCGCGCGTCGTCCCCCTCCCCGGCCGCGCGGGCGAAGGCGGGATCGCCGGACTTGGCCACCAGATCGATCAGCGCCTCGGTGTCCTTGAGGATGCGCGCGCGGAACCCGCTTTCGAACAGTTGCAATTGCGCGATCAGCGGCGTCACGTAGCGATGTTCCAGATGCATGCCGACAAAGTCCGTCAGCCATTGGCGGACCGCGCCTTTCCCCTGCCGCAACTGACCGGGCAGGCGCGCGAACAGGGCAGCGGTTTCGGGCGCGATCTCATCATAGATGGCGCAGGCAAGTTCCAGCTTCGACGCGAAATAGGAGTAGAAGGTCGCGCGGCTGACCCCCGCCGCCCGGATGATGTCGTCTATCTTCGCATCGGCATAGGAAGCGTCGGCAAATATCCGCCGCGCCGCCACCAGGATCGCGGCGCGGGTCGCGATGCGCCTGCGTTCCAGATAGGCGGCCCGGCCCGGCGCAAGCGCTGCGGGAGGCTGCATCATCCTGTCACTCCCCTGCTGCGGCATATGGCGTACGGTCCCGGAAAAATGCGGTCAGAGCAGGCTGGTGAAGCCGTCGAGGAAGATGGAGGCGGCGCGTTCCGCATAGCGCCGCCGGTCAGTGGCCGATACGACCCGTTCCGCGCCAAGCAGGCGATTGCCGCGCGTGGCGAGCACCAGCAATTGCCGCGCGAGCCATTCCCGGTCCCCGCCCGCATTCACCGGCGCAAGCCAGCGCAGCAGCGCATCCACCCATGGCGCGCGCAACAGGGTGAAGACCGCCCGGCCTGTTTCGGGATCGCGGCGGGACTGGCTGATCGCTGCCCTGTGCAGCCGGATCGAGGGCAGGGACGCAAGAGCGGCGATCGCCTTGTCCAGAAATGCCTCCAGCGCGCCCCTGTCCATCAGCCCTTCCGGCAGAGGAGGAGGCGCCGCGATCGCCGCCATCCGCCGCGCATGCTGGCGCAGGGCGGCCGCGAACAGCCCGGCCTTGCTGCCGAAATGCCGGTAGAGCGTTCCCCGGCCCACCCGCGCCTCGGCCCCGATTACATCCAGATTCGCGCCTTCAAAGCCCTGTTCCAGAAAATGGCGCGCCGCCACGTCCAGCAAGGTGCGGATATGATCGGGCGGGCCGGAGAGGCTGTCAGGACGCGCGGCCTCGTTTGCCGCAGCCCCAGCTTCAGCCCCAGACCCAGCCTCGCCGATCCACGGGCCGATCCCCTGGGAAAAGAGCAGCGCCGCCTGTCCCGCCATCCTGTCCCGCTCGGCCGCCGCCGGTGGCGGGAAGCCCATCAGCATCGCCGGGCCTTCCACCGCCAGCGACCCGAAATCCAGCGCCAGCTCCAGCGGCACATGCCGCCCCAAGCCCTGCTGCCGCGCATATTCCTCCAGCGCCAGCCGCACCGGCTCCATCCGCGTCCATTGCTGGTCGTGCAGCAGGGAAGCGAAGTCCGGCATGCGCTGCGCCACGCTGGTGGCGACCCACAGTACGCTGAACATGCCCTGATCGACCGTCGCGTCGATGATGGTGCGGGCAAGACCCGCCAGTTCTATGCGCGGGTGGGCCGCCGCCTGATGCACCGCTTGCGCGCGGGCGGTGAATTCCGCGCCCGCCGCCTCCAGCGCGGCGCGGAACAGCGCCTCCTTGTCGGCGAAATGGCGGTAGATGGTTTCCTTGCTGACCCCGCCCGCGCGCGCAATCGCATCGATGCTGACCGCATCGAAGCCGCGCGCCACGAACTCGGCCCGCGCGACAGCCAGCAGATGGCGCACGCGTTGGGACGGGGGCTCTCCCTCCGTCCCAGCCTCTTCGGTAATCGCGCGCTGATGCTGCCCCATGGGACCGCTATATCAGCTTGGGCGCGGCTTGCACCCCCCTCCCCCTTTCATGCCAGCCTTGACGCCTGCCGAACGGTTCGATACCGTTCGGGAAAGACAGAGGAGAGGCTATGCCGGGAGACGCGTGGGAAGAACGGCCGATCGAACCGTTCGGCATGGAGATCGGCATCCGCCTGGACGCGCCGCTGCCCGATGGCTTTGAACAGCGCATGCTGACGCTGTTCGACGAACATAAGCTGCTGCTGTTCCGCGACCAGCAGCTTGGCGAGGATCAGCAGGTCCGCATCCTGTCGCTGTTCGGCAAGGTGCTGGGATCGACCGGCGAATATCGCCAGATTTCCAGCGACGGCAATCTGGGGTCGGGGCCGCTGACCTGGCACAGCGACCTTGCCTTTACGGAGGACCCGTTCAAGATCCTGTCGCTGCATGCGGTGGAGGTGAATGACGGGCAAAGCTGGACCGCCTTCGCCAACGGCGTGGAGGCAGCGAAGCGCCTGCCGCAAGACCTGGCCGAAGCGATCGAGGGACGCGATGCCGTGACGGCGCTGGCGCTCATCCAGTCGCACCGCACCGTCGAATATGACGTGCCCGATTTCGTGCCGCAGCAGACGCGCCCGGTGGTGATCGCGCATCCGCGCACCGGCGAACCCACGCTCTACATCAGCGACATGCAGACCGCCCGGATCGACGGCCTGCCGCGCGAGGACAGCGATGCCTTGCTGGGCGCATTGTTCGACGAGCTTTATGCCGGGGACCGCATCTATCGCCACCATTGGAACAATGGCGACCTGCTGATCTGGGACAATATCGCGCTCCAGCATTCGCGTTGCGACCTGACCGGCATGACGCCGCGGCGGCTCCAGCGGGTATGCGTCGCGAACAAGAGCTTCTTTGAACTGCTGCCTCAATTCAAGCTGGACGATCCGCGCATCGCCGCATGGGGATCGGCAGGCAAGAAGCTGGAACTCAACTGACGGAGGATGGCGATGACGGAGCTTCCCTATCTGATGCGCGGCGTCATGCCGGTGGGCACCGACAGCAGCGTGCTGGTGTCGTCATCCAAATATCTGAACAATCCGCGCCTGCGCGAATGGCTGGCGATGATCTGCCTGCGCAAGAATGGCGCGGACATACCACCCCAGGCGGAGATGTACGAATTCCTGCCAATACTGGATTCGCTGCGCGACTTCGACGCGGTGGAGGAGATGTTCACGCAGGAACGCAAGGTCAATCCGCAACTGGACGCATGGTTCGAGGAAGGCTTCATTTCCAGTTACAAGATCGAGGATTTCAAGGATTATGCGCCGGGGTCGCTAGGCGGCATATTCTACGCGCAGATGACGTCCGGCAATTACGAGATCCAGATCACGCCATGGACGCAGCCGCAGACACAATTGCAATTCTATAATCTGCGGTCAGGCCAGACCCATGATTTCGAACATATATTGTGCGGCGGCGGGTTCAACTTCATGGGTGAGCTGGTTCCCTACTGGTATCGGCTGACCAATGTGCCGCGCTTCATCAAGAACCCTGAACTGGCGGCTGAACTGAACCTGATCCAGCTATTCGGATCGCTGCGCTACACGGTGCGGACCATGCTGCATTACCCGCATGTGTGGCCGACCTGCGTGAATGCGATCCAGCGCGGAATGCGGGTGGGGCAGGAAAGCGACGCCCTGTTCATGAAGAAGCTGGAACCGGCCTTCCACCTGCCGCTGGAAGAAGCGCGGGCGGCGCTGGGCGTGCGCGGCGCGGTGGACGTCAATACCGATCGCGAAGGGGCCTATTGGGCCGGGCGTGCGCCGCTGGAGCCTGCTCTGGAGCCTGCGTGACGGGTTGACAGGGTCGCGCAGAGGCGCAGAGGGCGCGAGAGGGGTGCTTATCGGCGGAGGCGGCGATTGACGCTTTCCTTCCGCTTGAAAGGAGAAAAGCGCCTTCGGCGGGATGCTTGATCTCTTTTCTGCGTCCTCTGCGCCTCTGCGCGAACAGCGAAGGGGCGGCCAACCTCCCCCTCGCCTCGTTCAGGCAGCCGTTGGTTCGCCCGACGCCAGGACGGTGAGCGATCCGTCCTCGTTGATCTGCTCGGTCAGGATGGATGTGACGCGGCTGACGCTCTCGGCGATCCACCAGCGGCCATCTTCGCGGCGATAGATATCGTCATATTCGACGCCCAGCCGCGTGACATGACGCGGACCGGTCAGGATCGTGCGGAAGTTGAGCGACCACAGGCCCCGCGCTTCGTCCGGCCCCGTCAGGCTGATGTCCCAGTTGGTGGCGTGGTGAATGTCATAGACGCCGCCATTGCAGGCCATGCTCTCATAAGTCGCGACAAAGGCGTCGCGGCCGGTGAACACGGGAAAGCCCTGATAGGCGATCCGCACGCCGCGCGGCAGGAAACAGTCGCGCACGGCCTCAGGCTGTTTCAGGTCGCAGGCGCGCAGATAGCGCGATTTCAGCAGCCTTATCTCTTCCTTGTCCTCCAGCGCCTGCAAGCGGGCCGCCAGATCTTCGATGCTATGGGCCATGCCCTCTCCTTCAATTTTCGTCATACAGGGCGGCTTGCGGCAGCCGCCCCGGCAATCCTCATTCTATTCCCATTCGACCACGGACAGGACGTGGTTGGCATAGCCGGGGAACACATAATCGAATTCCAGGATCATGGTTTCGCCCAGCAGGCCGCTCGACAGGATGTCGGTTTCCAGAAAGGCCTGCACGCCGTTCTTGCCATAGGCGAAGCGGGTCGCATCCTTGTAGATGGGGGATGCATCCAGCCGCGCATCCACATCCGGGTTGCCCGGCAGCGCGCGGTTGTAGACCAGCTTCAACCGCCCCTTCATTTCAGGGTCGCTGCGGTTCGCCTCCTCCAGCGCCATGAAGACATTTTCCAGATCCTCAAGGCTTTCGAACAGCGTGCCATAGTGGAATCCATATTCGGGATCATGGTCCATCCTTTCGCGCATCGCGGTCACGGCGGGATGTTCCTGATCGGTGCCGACGTTGAGTGCGCCGTGGATCGCGTTCATCAGGTCGCGCTGCGCCTCGGGCACGCAGGACAGATAGACGATGCCGTCGCCACGCGGATGATGCTGCTGATCCACGACGAAGCGGTAGAAGTGCGTGCCGTCGGGCAGGGGCAGGTCCTGCGTCTGGATATAGCCCAGCATGCTAAGCAGGCGCGCGGCGAGCGGGCCTTCCTCCGGCTTCTTATAGTGCAGGGCCATGTGACCCATCGACCTTGCGCCCGTCAGCGCTTCCGATTTCAATGCCGTCGCCATTTACCGTCTCCTGTTCGCCATTCCCGCATGCTGCGTTCTCTGCCCGCGGCCGGACCGCGCGTATAGCTGCTTCCCTTTGCCAACGCCATGCATTGGCATTTTGATCTTGATCGCAGCGTTACGCGTAGCTTGTAGCAACAGGCTTCACGCAAAGCAAAGATGACGGGCGGGGCGGAGGCAGAAAGAATACCGCGCCCGCGCCGCCCGCCCGCAGCGGGTCAGACGCCGAAGCCGCCCGCGACCGACAGGGTCTGGCCGGTCACGTAATTGGCGTCGTTCGATGCCAGGAACACGGCGGCCTTGCCGATATCCTCCGCCTTGCCCCAGCGTTTGATCGGCAGCATCTTCTTGACCTCGCGCTCCCAATTCTCGTCGAAATAGCCTTCTTCCTGGCCGACCTTGAACTGGCCTGCGTCGATCACGCCGACCAGGATGGAGTTGGCGCGGATTTCATGGACGCCTTCCTCTTTGGCAATGCCCTTCACCAGCGATTCGTTGCACGCCTTGGGCGCGACGGACAGGCCGTCGAGATGCGGCCACCAGTCATGCCCGGCCGAACCCAGATGCACGAAGGAGCCGCCCCCTTTCGCGCGGAAATGGGGAATGGCGATGCGCGCCGCATAATAGAAGCCGAATGCTTCGATCTCCATGGAGGCGCGGAACTGTTCCAGCGTCCAGTCGGCGATGTTCACCTGCGCCACGATCGGGCCGGCGCCCCACACGATGCTGTGCACGCGGCCATGCGCTTCCACCGCGCCGCCAAACGCGGCTTCGATTTCCTCATAGCTGCGCGCATCGGCCTGGTGGATGCTTGCCTTGCGGCCCAGGGCGCGGATTTCCTCTGCCGCCGCTTGCGCCACATGCTCCTTGGACCGGTAGAAGATCGCGACGTCCGCGCCCGCCCTGGCGAATTGCAGCGCCACGCCCTTGCCGATCCCCCCGCTGCCGCCGAAAACCGCGACCGCGCCTTCTGGAAATTGTCTGTCCATAGTCATCCTTCTCTCTTCGAATTTCCTGCGCGTCACTCGGCGGCGTCGGCGAGGCCGGGCGCGCCCGCCATGCCGCTGGTGTGGTGCACGCCATCGACGCGCGACTGGATTTCCCGCGCCTTGTCACGCGGATTGTAGAATTGGCGATACCAGGCCCGGCTGCGGTGAAAGGGGCCATCGGTGGGCAGGCGCAATATGCTGATCGCCGGGCCCTTGGTGCGCCAGATGGCGAAATCCTGCGAGAAAGCGCCCAGCCCGGCGGCATGATATTGGCTGCGCAGTTCCACATCCTCTGCCGATGGCGGCGTGTTCCGCGCCCGCGTCAATATGCCGTGCCAGACCTGCGTCACGCCATCTTCCTTGGGCGTGTGGCAGATGATCTGCACCGCGTCCGTCTCGCCCGAATAGCGCGCGATCAATATGCCGGGGCCCGTATAGAAGGCGTCGACATCCAGCACGCCTTCCTCGCTGGTCATGGTTTCATGGCCGCCGCCCGACAATTGCCGTCCCACCACCCCTTCGAACACGGAGTCGAAATAGGCGAGCTTCTGCCCATGGATGGGGCCGAAGTGGCGCGTGTCCACGAGATTGTCGAGTATCTCCTGCGGATGGACCGGCAAGGTGCCAAGGTCATCATATTCGCCGGTTATCCATTGCGGGTCCGACCATTCGGGCAGAGCGGGCAGGTCATAGTCCGGCTCCCCCTCTTCGGGATCGTGCCAGGCGAAGACGCAACCGAACGCCTCCTGCACCGGGTAGGAACGCAGCCTGGCGGCGGCCGGGATAGGGCCGTCAAAATAGGGGATATGGTCGCAGCGCCCGTCAGGCCCGAAGCGCCAGCTATGATAGGGGCAGCGGATCGAGTCCCCTTCCACCCTCTGCGCCGCCGCGCCCGATGTCTGTTCCGCCGCCAGATGCGCCTGCATGTGCGGGCAATAAGCGTCGAGCAGGACGATGCGTCCCGAGGCCCCGCGATAGATCACCAGTTCGCGCCCCAGCATCCGCAATGCCGCTGGAGCAGCCGTCACCTCGCCGCTGCGCGCGACCATGAACCAGCCGCGCGGAAAGGTGAATTCGCCGAGCCTGTAGTCAGCCGTCGTCGCCATATATCCTCTCCCGCCGTGGCAGCCGTGCCGCCATTTGCGCAGGGTGGCGGCGAGACATGGCGCGTGCAACCGGATTGTGATTGATGCTATCTTGTGGTGATAGATAACTATCGCACCAAGATAGGAGAGTGCAAAATGGCGACGACGCGACGGCCGGGGGCCGCTACCATCCTTTCCGAACTGAGGCGCGAATTGAAGGCGCGGGGCGTGCGGGTCGGACAACTGGCGCAGGAACTGGAGGTGGCGGAACCCACGGTGTGGCGGTGGCTGCGCGGCGACGGGCTGACGCTGGACCGGCTGGACGAGATGTGCGCGATAGCGGGCGTCGACCTGCGCGACCTGGCCGCGCGTAGCGGCGAAGAGGGGGAGGAGAGTTTCACGCTGGCGCAGGAACGGATTCTCGCCGCCGACCGGGGTCTGGCGCTCGTCTTCTTCGCGATCCTGCACGGCGCGCAGCCTGCCGAGATCGAAAGGGAACTGGGCCTGCCGCGCAGCCGCCTCCACGCGCATTTCGAGCGGCTGGCGCGGCTGGGCCTGATCGACCTGGCCCCGCGCGGACGGGTGCGGCCCAAGGTGAAGCGGCCCGTGCGCTGGCGGCGTGGAGGGCCGCTGTCCGCCGCCTTCGAACGGACGGTGAAACCGCTGTTCATGTCGATGGACTTCGGGTCCGCCGATGCCCTCTATGTTTCCGACATGGTGGTGATGAGCAAGGCCGGGCAGGCGCGCGTGCACGCCCTGTTCGAAGCGCTGCGGGACGACATCCATATGATCGCGGAGCAGGAAAAGGCGGCCCGGCTGGACGATCGGGAATGGAGCGGCGTGCTGATGATGGTGCGCCCGTTCGACATGGAGGAAACGACGGCGGAGTTGCGGGCCTGACGCCCGCGCCGCGCAGAAGATTGGAAAAGGAGAGGTTGTGGCAAGTTTCCCGGAAGGATGCGCCCTGCTGTTCGGCGGCAGCGGCGGCATCGGCAGCGGTATTTCGAATGTGTTCGCGGGCGGCGGCAGTGACATCGCCATCGTCTATCGCGGCAATCAGGCACGCGCGGAGCAGGTCGCGCAGGCCGGGCGTGACCTGGGGCGCAGGGCAAGCATCCACCGCGCTGATGTGAGCGACCCGCGGCAGGTGCAGGCGGTGGTGGCCGACGCGATCGCCGCGCATGGCCGGGTGCATACGGTGGTCTGGGCGGCGGGGCCGCTGGTCAACCAGCGCTATCTCGCCTCCACCCCGATGGAGGAGTGGCGGCACGCCTTCGATGTCGAAGTGCACGGCTTCCTGGCCGCAGCGCAGGCCGTCATCCCCCATATGCGCGAGCAGGGCGGCGGCAGTTTCGTCACGCTGGGATCGGCCGGGCATGACTGGTGGCCGCAGCGCGACGGCATGTCCGTCGCGGTCAAGGCATCGAACGAGCAACTGGTGAAGGGCATCGCCAAGGAAGAAGGGCGCTATGGCATCCGCGCCAATTCCGTGCTGGTCGGCGTGATCGACGCCGGGCAATTGCATGAACTGACGCGCCTTGGCCAGATCGACGAGCGCTGGGTCCAGAACACGCACCGGCTGCTCTGCCTGAAACGCTGGGGCACGGCGGAGGAGATCGGCCACGCCTGCCTTTTCCTCGCGTCGAACGAAGCCGCCTATATCACCGGCCAGCGCATTTCCGTCTCGGGCGGGTTCGGCGTCTGATGATGCCATAATCCGGCAACAATCATGCGTGACTTTCTACGCATCATGATTATCAATGTCGAAGAGAAGAATGTTTTGCGTACAACCAAGGGATGAGGATCAATGGCCTATACATTGCAGCAGCTTTCCGATTTCGAGGATATCCGCACGCTCAAGCATCGCTATTTCCGGGGCATCGACACGGCGGACATGGCGCTCCTGGGCACGCTTTTCACTGAAGACGTGACGGTCGACTATCGCGGCGGCACCTACCGCGTCAGCCTGTCGGGGCGTGAGGACATGCTGGAATTTCTCGCCAACAGCTTCCATTCAGGCGCGGTCGCCATGCATCATGGGCATATGCCCGAAATCACCCTGACGGGCGAGGACGAGGCCGAAGGCATCTGGTATCTGGAGGACATCTTCATCGACGTGGAGCATAGTTCCCACACCATCGGTTCGGCCATCTATCGCGACGTCTATCGCCGCGAAGGCGGGCAATGGCTGATCGCGCGGACCGAATATGACCGGGTGATCGAACTCGTCTCGCCGCTTAGCCCGGAGGCGCGCGTCACCGCCCATCATCTCGCGAAAGCCGGGCGCAAACCGCATGAGCGCGCGGATATCACTCATCTGATCAAATGGACTGCGTGAAGGCGGTAGCCTGCCGTCGCCAGTAAGGCACGATTGCACCGGGCGCGGCCTGTTCGCTGCGCCCGGTGAAGCGGGGCGGCCCGCATTATCATGCGCCGCAAGAATATAATGTTGTTGGGGGAAGACCATGCGCCATCATCTGCTTTCCATCGTTTCGCTCCTCGCGCTCGCCGCGCCGGGCGCTGCCCTGGGTCAGGTCAGCGATCCCGGCCTTTCCGAAGGAGAGATGGGCAGCGACATCGTCGTCACCGCACGCCGGCGGGAGGAACGGTTGCAGGATGTGCCGATCGCGGTGACGGCGGTCGATTCAGGCGCGCTCGACAGCCGGGGCCTCGATAATGTGACGCAGATCGGCCAGATCGCGCCCAATATCCAGTTCACGCCGGGCCAGGGCGGCAATAGCGGCGGCATCGCGCCCTTCATTCGCGGCGTGGGTGAAAACGACTTCATCATCACCTCCGACCCCGCCGTGGGCGTCTACATGGACGGCGTCTATGTCGCCCGCACCTTCGGCGCGACGACCGAGCTTCTGGGCATCGACCGGATAGAAGTGCTGCGCGGACCGCAGGGGACGCTGTTCGGCAAGAACACGGTGGGCGGCGCGATCAACATCGTGTCGGCCATTCCGGGGCAGCAGCAGCGGATCGAAGCCGACCTGCGCTACGGCTCCTTCAACACCGTGCGCGGGCGCGTCTATGCCGAAATGCCCTTGTCGGGCGACTGGTCGCTGGGCGTCGCCGCGCTGGGCGAGTTCGGCGAAGGCTGGCAGAAGGTGCCCTCTGGCGAGAATCTCGGCAACCGCAACGTGGTGGCGGGAAAGCTGTCTCTGCACAAGTCCGGTCCCCTTGACATATTGCTGATGGTGGACGGGCTGCACCGGCGGCAGCACAGCGCCCCGCACAGCATGATCGCCTTTACCCCGACGCTGCTGTCCACCCTGCAATCGACCCTGATCGGGCCTTGCTGCACGGTGCCGGGCGACATCGACCGCACCGACACCACGCCTTCGCTCAGCAAGGACAATACCGACGCGATCAACGCGGCGCTGACGCTGACGGCGGACCTTGGCGGCGCGACGCTCAAGTCGATCACCGCCTATCGCTATGTCGATGCGCTGTTCGGGCGTGACGGCGATGCGTCGTCGCAGGTCAATTATGCGGGCGACATTCACGACGAAAATGCACAGCAGATCAGCCAGGAGTTTCAGCTCGCGCTCGACCTTGGCGGCCGCGGATCGCTGTTGCTGGGCGCCTTCGCCTATCAGGAGATCGCGCGCGACAATACGCGGCTGGTTGTGGCGGACGGCCTCTATGATGCGCTGGTCGCCGCCGGGCTGGACCCGCTGGACCTTGGCATTCCCGGCGTCGATCCCATACCGGCGGTGGCGCTGGACCTCAACATCGACTTCCGCAACCGGCAGAAGACCCGCAATCTCGCCTTGTTCGCGAACGGCAATTATGAGCTGACCGACAAGCTGTCGGTGGAACTGGGCGCGCGCTACACATGGGAGCGCAAGAACTTCTCCCAGACGGCGATCCGCATCTATTCGGGCCAGCCGCTGCTGGCGGGCACGCCGTCCTACTCCCAGGCAAAGAGCTGGGACGCCTTCACGCCCCGCGCGTCGCTGTCCTACAAGTTCAGGCCCGATTTCCTGGCCTATGCCTCCTATTCGCGCGGGTTCCGGTCGGGCGGGTTCAACGGCCGCCCGACGTCGCTGGAGGAAGTCGGCTCCTACGATCCTGAACATCTGACGTCCTATGAAGCAGGGCTCAAGATGGGCTTCGGCCGCATCGCCACCATCAACTTCGCCATATTCCGCAATGAATATCGCGACCAGCAAATCCTGATTTCGACGCTCAGCCCTTCAAGCGGGCTGATCGTGGTCCGCAACGAAAATGCGGGCCGCTCGCGTATCCAGGGCATCGAACTGGAAGGCACCTTCCGGGTATCGCCGCAATTCACCTTCACCGGCGCGCTGGGCCTGCTTGACGCCAAGTATAAGGAATATGTATCGGTCATCAACGGCGTGCCGACCGATGTCAGCTCCCGCAAGCTCAAGCAGGCGCCCGACATCACCGCCAATGCCAGCGCCATCTACCAGACGCCGCTGACCGACGGGCTGGAGGGCATTTTCCGCGTCGACGCCGCCTATAAGAGCGCCGTGTTCGTGGATACCGAAAACACGCCGCTGCTCCGCCAGCCCGATCATGCGATCATCAATGCCAGCGCTGAGTTCCGCCTGACCGGCAGCGGCTTTTCGATCCGGGCCGGGGTGGACAATCTGACGGACAAGCGGATCATCACGGCGGGTTACGACGCCTCGACCAGCTTCGGCTTTACCGAGGCCTATTATAATCCTCCGCGCCGGTACAGCATCACGCTGGCCTATCGCCACTGACGCGGGACGCCTGGGGAGCGGGCTGCCGGGATCGGCGGAAGGGACGCAAATCCCTTTGCCGCCGTCCGCTGAAAACCTCTATGACATGATCATGGATGATACGGCCGCTCCCCTGCCCCCCGTCGCGCTGCTGGAGGCGCTCTATGGCGGGCTGACGCAGGAGCCGCCGTGGGAAGCCTTCCTGCGCGCGCTGGCGGAGGCGGCGGAGGCGACCTTCGCCACGCTGCTGGTCGCGACCGGCCCGGCGGGGATCGAGGCGCATGTCACCCCCGATGTGCATCCGGACAAGGCGGGGGAATATGATCGTCTGTCCGACGCCGATCCCTTCGTCGGCCTTCCCGAAGGCCAGGTGGTCGCCTTTCAGGATTTCGTGAGCCATGTGCCGCCCCGTTTCCGCGAGTGGCTGGACAAGTCGGGCGGCGGCCAGATTCTGGGCGTCGACCTGCAAGCACCCTCCGGCGCTTCAGTACGGTTGCGGGTCACGCG
Source organism: Sphingobium sp. DC-2 (assembly GCF_000722555.1). NCBI lineage: Bacteria > Pseudomonadati > Pseudomonadota > Alphaproteobacteria > Sphingomonadales > Sphingobiaceae > Sphingobium > Sphingobium sp. DC-2. Next base: position 26,543 of record NZ_JNAC01000054.1, read on the forward strand.
CGACCAGAGCCGCCCCGATTTCGACGATGCGCAGACCAGTCTGATCGCCAGCCTGATCCCGCACCTGCGGATCGCGCTGGACCTGCATGCGCGGCTGACCTCCACCCAGGCGGAGCGGCAGGTGTTCAGCAGCGCGATGGAAGGGCTGGCGGTCGCGACGCTGATCCTGGCGCGGGACGGCCGCATCCTGCGCCGCAATGCGGTGGCGCAGCACCTGCTGGAGGATGGCCGCTTCATCCGGGAGGAGCATGGACGGCTGGTCCCCACCATGGGCGCGGCGAGCGCCAGCCTTGCCCGGCTGCTCGCTGCCCCACCCGCGCCCGGAGAAGATGTGCGCTTCGAAATTCCCGCGCCCGATGACCCGCCCCTGCGCGGGGTGGCGCGCGCCCTGCCGTCCGCCGTCTATGGCGACGGCGCGCATGTCGCTCTGTTCCTGTCCGACCCTGCCCGCGCCGAAGGACCCGACGCGGAGTCGCTGCGTGACCGTTTTCAGCTCACCCCGGCGGAAGCGGCGCTGGCGGTGCAGCTTGCCCAGGGCGCTGCGCTGGTCGACGCGGCCCGCATTCTCGATATCGCCCACAACACCGCGCGCTCGCACCTGCGCGCCATCTTCGCCAAGACCGGCACGCACCGGCAGGGGCAGCTCATCCACCTGCTGCGCACCACCGGCAGCGAGTTCGATCTCTGATCCATTTGGACGATGCGGACGGCCAGCGCCCGCCATAGGCTGCGCCGCTAAACCGGCAATGGGAGAGGTTGATGCGGTTTTCGATCATCTATGAAGCGCAGATGGCGGATACGTCGCGCGAAAATGAACAGCGCGTGTTCCACGAGATAGTCGAGCAGTCGCTGCTGGCCGAGGACATGGGCTTCGACGTCATCTGGGCGGTCGAACATACGGCGCTGACCCAATATGCGCATATGTCCGCGCCGGAAACGTTCCTGGCCTACCTCGCCGGGCGCACCAGGCGCATCGGCATCGGCCATGGCGTCGTGTGCCTGCCGCCCGCGATGAACCATCCGGTCAAGGTCGCAGAGCGCATCGCCACGCTCGACATATTGTCAAACGGCCGCGTGCATTTCGGCATGGGCAAGGGCGGGACGCAGCAGGAAGCGGGCACCTTCGGCTATCAGCTTTCGGAACTTGCGCCGATGATCGACGAGAGCATGTATCTCATCCCCAAGATCTTGAAGCAGGGCGAGATCGAGCATGACGGCACCTATGTGAAGATTCCGCACCGCCCGATCCATCCCAGCCCCAAGCAGGACCCGCATCCGCAACTCTACATGGCCTGCACCCGCGCGGATTCGCTGATCACCGCCGGATCGCGTGGCCTGGGCGCGCTGGTGCTGGGCTTTGCCGGACCGGACGATATCGCCGACAAGAACGCCATCTACCGCGAGGCCTATGCCAATCGGAAGCCGGATGATCAGGTCGGATACCGCCCGCAGCCACATCTGGCAGCGCTATGCCCCGCCATCGTGCTGGACGATCGGGAAAAAGCCCGGCGCATCGGCCTGCGCGGACAGCGTTTCTTCGTGGAATCGCTGGGCTACTGGTATTCGGGCGGCCCCAAGCCATCAGTCGAGGATCTGGACGCCAGCGAGCAGGAAGCCGCGCTCCAGCGGCACAAGGAAGAAACGGTCGCCTGGCTTTCCGAAGAGAAGATCGAGGTCGGCCGCCACCATACTGAAAGCTTCGAAGTGGCGCAGGACGCCTATGGCACGCCGGACGATTGCATCCGCTATGTCACGCGCCTGTTCGACGCGGGGGCTGACGAGATATTGTTCATGTTCCAGATGGGCGGCATCCCGCATGAGGTCATCATGGAGACGATCCGCAACATCGGCGAAAAGGTCATCCCGCATTTCCGCCCGGCCAAAGCGATCGCCGCGGAATAATCTCTGGTGCTTGTTGAAGGCGGGCACGGCCAGGAACCCAGTTCCATTGTTCGAACTGGGTTCCTGCCTGCGCAAGAGCACGTCTTCGCTCCGGCTGAACAACCATAGGAGTTCTGGAGCGTGCTGCGGGAAAGCTGAATGATCGATGTTCGTCCTCAGTAGCCACTGCTCAGCACGAACGGTTGCATTTAAGGGGCGCAACGCACCGCTTTTCACCAGCGCGCACCTGCCATAGGATCATCTGCTGGCCCACCGGCGTTCCAGTTCTTTCGCCGGAATAAGTGGACGCCCATGACAGAGACGACCGCCTGCATAAACGCGATCGGTTGCGCGGTTCCTGATCAGGACGTGCATCTCCCCTTCATCCATTGGGCGGACGGGCGGATCGAGGATGATCGCGCCCGGCAGTTGTTCATGCGCATGGCCGAGCGCAGCGGCATTGCGCATCGCTGGTCGGTGCTGCCGGCCGCGCCGGGTGGCGGGTCGCCGGTCGATCGCGGCGGGTTCTACGCGAATGGCATGCCGTCCACGGCAGAGCGGATGGCGCTGTACGGCGAATATGCGCCAGCATTGGCGCTGCGCGCGATCGATGGGCTGCGCGGGCAGGCGCGGGTCGATGGCGTGACCCATCTTGTCGTGGCCAGCTGCACCGGCTTCATCGCGCCGGGCGTGGATCAGGTCATCGCGGCGGCGCTGGGGCTGGAAGATGTCGAACGCACGCTGGTCGGCTTCATGGGCTGCTATGCCGCGGTCGCCGCGCTGCGCACCGCCCGCCATATCGTTCGATCCGAACCGGCGGCGCGGGTGCTGGTGGTCACGGTCGAACTTTCCTCGCTCCATCTTCAATCCGAACAGCAGGTCGACCGGCTGCTGATGATGCTGCAATTCGGCGATGGTGCGGCGGCGGCGCTCGTCACGACGCGCAATGAGGGGATCAGGCTGGGCCAGCCCTTCGCCCTGACGCTGCCCGGCTCCAGCGGCCTGATCCGCTGGAATGTGGGGGACAGCGGTTTCCTGATGCACCTGTCCGGCGAAGTGCCCGGACGCATCCAGTCAGCGCTCAAGGATGGCGGCATCCGCAACCGCCTGTGGGGATCGGACGATCCGGCGGACATCGGCCAGTGGGCGGTGCATGCGGGCGGGCGGTCGATATTGGATGCGGTGGAACATGGGCTGGGCCTGGACAGCGATGCGCTCTCCGCCTCCCGCTCCGTCCTGGCACGCTATGGCAATATGTCGTCGGCGACGCTGATGTTCATCCTGGCCGAACTGCTCCAGCAGCAGCGGCGCGACAGTGGCGTCGCGCTGGCCTTCGGCCCCGGCGTAGCGGCGGAGGGTTTCCGCTTCATGGCGGCGGAGTGATGACCGTCCCAGCGCTGATCATCGGGGGCGGCCCGGCGGGATCGGCGGCTGCGATCACCCTGGCGATGGCCGGGATGAGGCCGAAGCTGATCGAACGGCACAAGCTGCCAGCGGGGTGCGTGTGCGGCGGATTTCTGGGCTGGGACGCATTGCGCGCGCTGGAGGCGCTGGGCATCGACCCTTGGGCGCTGGGCGCGCGGCCCATCTCCCGTTTCCGGCTGGTGACGGCGGAACAGGTGGTCGAAGCGGAACTGCCCGCGCTCGCCGCCGGGCTTTCACGCAAGGTACTGGACCGGGCGCTGCTGGACGCGGCGCGGGCGGCGGGCGCGGACGTGACGCTCGGCCGGGGGGCCCGTGCGATCGATCCCCTCGCCCATAGCGTTCGGCTGGACGATGGCGATACGATCGCGGCAGACGCCATTTTCCTGGCGACGGGCAAGCATGAGATGCGTGGCCTTGCCCGCCGGTTCGCGCACTCCTCGGCCGGGCTGCGGGCGTCGCTGCCATCCTCGCAGCGTCTCGATGGACTGGCCGAGGTGGTGGAATTGCATCTGTTCGATGATGGCTATGCCGGGCTGCTGATGCAGGAGGATGGGTCGGCCAATCTTTGCCTGTCGGTGAGCCGTGATCGCCTGAACGAGGCGGGCAGCATCGCCGCCTTGCTGCCGGACCTGATGCGGCAGGCGCCCGCCCTGGCCGCGCGGATGGAAGGGACCGTGCCGCCCCGCTTCGATGCGGTCGCGGGCGTGCCCTATGGCTGGCGCGCGCGGGACAGCGGAGAGGGCATTTTCCGCATCGGCGATCAGGCCGCCGTCATCGCCTCCCTGGCGGGGGACGGCATCGCCATCGCGCTCACCAGCGGGGTCAGCGCGGCGCGCGCCATGCTTGCGGGCGGACCCAGCGCCGCGTCCGGCTGGCAGCGCGGCATGGACCGCCAATCCCGCCGCCCTGTCGGCATAGCCGAAATGCTGCGGCATGGCGCCGCCTCGCCACTGCCACGCAGGGCGATGATGGCGGCGCTGCGGCTGATGCCCCGGCTGGGGACGCGCGCGGCCAGACTGACCCGGATCGTCAGGGATTGAGCGGCATTTCCCGCACCCGCTCGACGCACAGGCGGAAGGCGAAGCGGCGGACGATCCTGATCTGATCGGGCGCGATGCCCGCCTGCTGCACCAGATCACACCATTCCTGCGGGCGGAAGGAGCGCGCGATGGATAGCTGGCCATCTTCCCGCACGATCCTGTGCACGCGCAGCAGCCGCGCCAATAGCGGATAGCCCCAATGCGCGAAGCCATGCCGGTGAAGGTCGCATATGAACCAGCCGCGCCTTGCGTTGCTTTCCATATGGCGCAGGAACATCATCAACTGCGCATCGGTCATATGGTGGGTGACCTGGCTGGAAATGATGAAATCGAACCGCTCCGGCTGATCGAGATAATCGCCGATGCGGTAATCGATGGACAGTTCAGGGGGCGTGGCGTTGCGTGCAGCGTTCAGGCTTTTCGGATTCAGATCGACACCAACCAGTTGCGCCTCGATCCCGCGCCGCTGCGCCCAGCCCGCGATGGCGCGCAATATGTCGCCATCGCCAAAGCCCACATCCAGCAGGCTGAACCGCTTGGCAGAGCCGATGGCCCGGCCGAGAAAGGCCTTTGCGGGCCATGCGGTAAAGGTCCAGCGGTTGACCCGCGCCAGATCGTGAAGCACCCGTTCGTAGATGGCGGGGTCGAGGTCCGGCGCATCCATCTGCTCCTCTTGCCGCGATCTGGCGGCCAGCTTTGCCATGGGCCTCACCCTCCTTATGAACCTGTCAGGTTCATTCAGCGCGCTTCCCATTGGAACACGCCGTAGTGCATCGCTCCGGCGCGCAAGGCGATGAGGAGGCGCGCGCCTCCGTGAAGAAGCATCCTTTGTCGGTCATATGCTCCGAACTTTTCGACGGCATAGGCCCGCAGGCAAAGCCCGGAGCGCGGCCATCGGCGATCCGCTGCTGCGCTGCCGACAGGGTGAGGCCGACGATCGTCACGTCATGGCGGCCAAGGATCGCCGCCGCCGTCGCGCCATAGCCGCAACCGATATCGCAGACCCTGTGCCCCGGCCGCAACGCCAGATGCTCCTCCACCAGCACGACGAGCGCGGCGGCGGCCTCCTGCGGCGTTTCCTTGCCGGAGCGCCAATAGCCATGATGCACATGATCGCCCCACATCCGGCGGTAGGCCAGATCAAGCTCGTCATAATGAACCGCGACATGCGCCGCGGTCGCTGGTCGATCCGGCACAATCATGCGGGTGAGTATTAGAGAGTGAAGTATAATCCACAAGCGCGGATTTCAGGCCGTGGAAATGCCACTATAAAATTAAAGAACGGTAGCGTTTTATTTAGAATAGTGCTGTTTATGTTACGCATTTGAAGAAAATGCCAGTGCACCTGACCCTACTATACGTAGTCAAATGAAGCTGCTATGAAGGCTTTGGGTGTGCGTCGTGCCTTTGTGGCCTGAATGACCATTTTGGTACGCCGCCATCACAAAAAGAATAGCTAGGGAGAGGATGATGACGAGTGTTGCTCGTTCAGCGCTGATGGGGGGCGTAGCCTTCACGGTGGTCTTAGTTGCAAGTCCGGCAGCCATTGCCCAGGATGTTCCAGGCGGAACTGCCGGGGGCCAGCAATCCGCAGATGCCGCATCGGCCAGAACCATTTCCGGCGCGGACATCATCGTCACCGCGCAGCGCCGCGAGGAGCGGGCGCAGGACGTGCCGGTCGTCGTCACGGCCTTTTCGCCGGAACGGCTGGAAAGGCTGGACGTCAATGAGCCGCAGGACCTTTATGGCAGCGTTCCATCGCTGACGGCGGGCAACCAGGGGCAGGCGAGCCGCGACGTTCAGGCCTACGCCATCCGTGGGCAGTCGACCGGCTTCCTCGCCTCGCCAGGCGTTCAGAGCTACCTTGGCGAAGTGCCGCTGCCGGCGACAGTTTCGCTCAGCCTGCAAGGCGGTCCGGGCCTGTTCGTCGATATGGAGAGCGTCCAGGTCCTTTCCGGGCCGCAGGGCACCCTGTTCGGCCGCAATACGACCGGCGGCGCAGTTCTCTTTCAGCCGCGCAAGCCGACCGATCGCTTCGAAGGATATATTGAAGGCGGCATCGGCAATTACGACCTGCGCAGTATCGAAGGCGCCATCAACGTACCACTGGTCGAAGACAAGTTGATGGTTCGTGTCGTGGGCGCTTACCAGGACCGGCGCGGTTACACCAAGGACCTCGTGTGGGACAAGTGGCGCGACGATACGCACTGGTATTCAGGCCGCATCGGCATCACCTTCAAGCCTACAGAGCGGATCGACAACTATCTTCTGATATATGGAACCAAGTCGTCGAACAACGGCGCGGGATACATTCATAACTATTTCAACATCCCCGGCCTGATAGGTCAGGGCTTCTGCACGGAAGGCCCGCCCAGCCCCGGCGTGCTGTCGTGCGATGTCTACCGCAGGCAGACGGAGATCGCGAAGGAAATCGGCCCGCGCCGCAACCGCCAGGATGTCGACGGATTCAGCAAGATCGACAATTGGGGCATCATCAACAACACTGGCATTGAACTGAACGATGAACTGACGCTGCGCAACATCATCAGCTTCCAAAAGATCAAGACCAATTACGCAGGCGACAGCGACGCGACGCCGCTACAGCAGTATCAGCTCACGCAGAATGCCGATTTACCGGACTTCCCGATCGAAGGTCTGGCGGAATTCGGTATCCCGAACACGCCGGGCAACGTTTATCTGAACGGCAAGCCGAATTTCAATCTGCCGCGCGACGATGTGAAGCAATTCACTGAGGAATTGCAGCTTCAAGGCACGATGCTGGACGACCATCTGACTTTCGCGGTTGGCGCCTTCTATTTCAACGCGACGCCCGCTGGCCCCTGGGGTTCCAGGGCCGCGCAGTTCTGCCCGGCGGCACTGACCGGCAATCCCACGGTGAACCCCCTCAATGGTGCGCTGACCTGCGAGCCGTCCGACGGACGCTCCGGGGTGAGCAATCAGTCCAAGGCGCTCTTTGCCCAAGCCACGCTGGACCTCGGCACGCTGTCTCCCTCGCTCGAAGATCTGCGCGTCACGGGCGGCTATCGCTATACCTGGGACAGGATCAGGGGTTTCAGTTCCTCCTGGGCGGCGAATGCCGATGGCGGGGCCACCTGCTCCTTCGGGACGACCGCGGGAACGGTCGTACCGCCAGGGAGCGATCCGGCGGTCGTCTGCAACTTCGGCGCTACGCTCAAGAGCAAAGCGCCGACCTGGACGATCGGAGTGGATTACAAGCCGATGCGCGACGTGCTGGTCTATGCAAAGGTCAGCCGCGGTTACAAGTCTGGCGGCTTCAACACCTTCGCCGTCCGCGCGGAAACGACCACGTTCGCGCCGGAAAAGCTGACAACCTATGAAGCCGGGTTCAAGTCCGACTGGCGGATCGGCGCCGTGCCGTTCCGCTTCAACGCGACCTATTATTATTCGAAGTACAATAATATCCAGCGTCCCGGAGCCGATGGCAATCTCCGGCCTGGCCTGCCCCCGGCATTCGGGGCCGCGATCTTTGCCGCGGAAGCCACCATTCAGGGCCTGGAGATCGAAGCGTCCATCCGCCCGACGGAAGCGATCGAGATCGGCGGCACGCTGAGCCATGCAGACGGCGATTACAAGAAATTCCAGGTCCGCGCGATCGGGGTCAGCACCTGCCCGAATGGAGACTTTGCGTTCAATCCGGCTGTATTCGTCGACGTCAGCTGCGCTCCGTTCCAGTTCCTGACGCCCTGGATCTACAATATCTATGGATCGATCAATCTGCCGGTGCCGGAAAGCATGGGCAAGCTATCGCTGTTCGCCAGCTATTCGTCCGTCAGCGATCAGTATACCGCGCCTTTCGCTTTCGAACCGGAAGCCACCGTCAAGGGATATGGCCTGCTGAACGCGTCGCTCAACTGGAATGGCGTAGCAGGGAGCAACTTCGATCTGACTCTGTTCGCCAATAACCTTACGAACAAGCTTTATCGCGTAGGCAATACCAACTCCTTCAGCAACAATGTCGTGTCCTCCCTCTATGGAGAACCGCGCATGTATGGGTTGAAGCTGAAATACCGTTTCGGCGGCTGAGCGACAGGGACCGGATATTGGGGGCTTGCTCGAAAGGGCGAGCCCCTTCTTTTTTGCCTGGAGCGTGATCATCTTGCACGGAAGCGTCCGCATGGGGCTTGTTTTCCGTCACGCCCCTGCGACACGCTTAGGACAGGTTCGGCTCTGGCCCTGCTGCCTCGGCAACGTCGAAGAAGAAGAAGAAGCGGAACCCCGGGTCGAGTCCGGGATGACGATCACCCAGACATGATCGAAACCGGGAGCATCCACCGGGAATCCGGGGCGCTTCCGCCCGCTACGCTCCGGCCGCAGCGACCTCGTGGCTGCCGCTCCACATGCCCGCGACCGCTTCCAGCAGTTGCTGCGCGTCGAAGGGCTTGCCCACCACCGGCACATGATCGAAGCTCGACGGCAGATGTTCGCTGCCATAGCCGCTGACGAAGACGAAGGGGATCGTCCGGTCGGACAGGGCCTGCGCCACCCTGTCGGCGGGTTCGCCCTGCAAATTGCCGTCCACCAGTGCGCCGTCAAATTCCTTGCGCCCGATCATCATAACGGCGTCATCCACCGACGCGACCGGCCCGACCAGCATCACGCCCGCATCCTCCAATATGGCGGCGAGTTCGAACGCGATCAGCGCCTCATCCTCGACCAGCAGCAGGCGCTTGCCCCGCAATTCCGCTAATGACGGCGCGGCCTCGCGCCCAGCGCGCTGCACCCTGCGCGGCAGCAGGCGGGGTCCGCGATGCCGCGCGCCCGACATATAGGGGAGCGTCAGCGTCCACCCGATTCCGTCCGCTTCATAATGCGGTTCCGCACTGCCGCCATCGGCGCGCAGGCTGCGTTCGATCAGGGCGGTGCCGAAGCCCCGGCGGGACGGCGCGCTCACCGGCGGGCCGCCCTGTTCCCGCCAGTTCAGCACCAGACGGTCCTCGGCGATTTCCCACGTCAGATGCACGCGCCCTTCCGGCACCGACAGCGCGCCATATTTATGCGCGTTCGTCACCAGCTCATGCAGCACGAGCGCCAGATGCAGCGCCGGTTCGGGGGGCAGGTCCACGGACGGACCATCCGCTTCGAACCGATCCGCCTCGATCGCGCCGATCGACAATTGCCCTTCTATCAACTCCCGCAGGCTCGCCACCTGCCAGGTCGCGCCGCTCAGCAGCGAATGCGCGCTCGCCAGCGCATGGATGCGGCCCATGAAGGTCGGCGCGAAATCCGAAGGGCCAGCCGAATGGCGCAGCGTCTGCGTCGCGATCGCCTGAACCGAGGCGAGCGTGTTCTTGACCCGGTGGTTCAGCTCGCCGACCAGCAGTTTCTGCGTTTCCTCGGCGCGCTTGCGGTCGGTGACGTCCAATATCTGGAGGTTGATCGAGAATAGCCGCCCCGCCGCATCCCGCAATGCCGAACAATAGCATTCGCAATCGAGCGGCAATCCTTCCGCCGAATGGAAACGCAGCGTCCGCGTCGCGCGGGGCAGCGCGCCGCCGATCATCTCGTCCAGCAAGGTGGTGAAGCCGCCTGCCTGTTCGGCATCCAGCCACTTGACCTCAACCGCGTTGAACCCCGCCACTTCGGCCGCCCGCCAGCCGAACAGCCGCTCTGCCCCCTTGGACCAGGACATGATCCGCTGGCCGGCGTCCAGTTCCACCAGGGCCAGCGGCGAATTGTCGCCATGGGCCGTCAGGCGCGCGAGCACGGCGGCATGTTCGTCCCGCTGCCGCGCCAGTTCCTGCCGCTGGCGGAACAGTTCGACGAAGATGTCGACCTTGCTGCGCACGATCTGCGCGTCGACGGGCTTGAGCAGATAGTCGACGGCGCCCGCTTCATAGCCGCGGAAACGGCGGCGTTCGTCGGTGGCGACGGCGGTCAGGAAGATGATCGGCACGCGGCGCGTCCGTTCCGTCCCGCGCATCAGTTCGGCCAGTTCGAACCCGTCCATGCCGGGCATCTGCACATCCAGCAGCGCCAGCGCGACATCCTGTTTCAGCAGCAGTTCCAGCGCCTCGACACCTGAGCGCGCCTGCAACAGCTCCAGCCCCTCCCGGCTGAGCAGGGCGTCGAGCGCCGCCAGATTTTCCGGCACGTCATCGACCGCCAGTATCTTGACCGATTCGCTAGCCATGGCTTGCCCCCGTCAGAGCCTGACCATTGCGGCGGAAGATCTTCTCCGCCTCGTCAAAGTCGGTGAAGCCGCCCGAATGGCGGGAAAAGCGCAGCGTTTCCTTCGACCCCAGGCCCAGGAACCCGCCGCGCACGAGCGAGCCGCCGAACAGCCCCAGCGCACGGTCCTGAAGGTCGCGGTCGAAATAGATCAGCACGTTGCGGCTCGACACCAGTTGGACTTCGGAAAAGACTTCATCGCTTGCGAGATTATGTTCAGCAAAAACGGCGCGGCGGCGCAATGATTTGTCGAACACGGCCGCCCCGTAAGCGGCGGTATAATAGTCCGACAGCGACGTCCTGCCGCCCGAACGCCGATGGTTTTCAGTGAAATGGGCGATCTGGTCCCGGCTGTAGATGCCCGCTTCCGCCCGTTCCAGCGCGGCGGGGCTGATGTCGGTGCAGTAGAAGATCGTGCGGTCCTCCAGCCCCTCTTCCCGGAACAGGATGGCAAGGGAATAGAATTCCTCCCCATTGGCGCACCCGGCGATCCACACCTTGAGCGAGGGATAGGTGCGCAGGTGCGGGATCACCTTTTCCCGCAGCGCGCGGAAATAGGCAGGGTCGCGGAACATCTCGCTGACCTGGATGGTCAGGAAGCCCATCAGGTCGGCGAAGGCCGCCGGTTGCCGCAGGATGCGATGCTGCAAATGGGACAGGCTTTCGCAGCCGAAATGCTGCTGCGCCCTGGCCATGCGGCGGTGGAGCGACCCGCGCGAATAGCCGCGAAAGTCGTAGTGATAATGTCGCCAGATCGCCTCCAGCAGCAGATCCAGCTCCACCTCTTCATGGGGCAGGAAGTCTGGGTTCTCGATCAACGCGGCATCCATACCCTGACCAGGCTGAGCAGCTTGTCGACGTCGAGCGGCTTGGCGAGATAGTCGTTCGCGCCCGCGTTCAGGCATTCCTGCTGGTCGCGCGCCATCGCCTTGGCGGTCAGGGTGATGATGGGCATGGACTTGCCCCAGGGCTGCTTGCGAATCTCGCGGGTGCAGGTGAGGCCGTCCATTTCCGGCATCATCACGTCCATCAGCACCAGATCGACCGGCGCGGCGGACCCGCGCGCGCTTTCATCAAGCGCGGCAAGAGCCTCGCGGCCGTTGCGAGCGATACGGACATGCACCCCATGAGGTTCGAATACGCTCGTAAGGGCATAAACGTTCCGTATGTCGTCCTCGACCACCAATATGTTCCGCCCCTCCAGCCCTTCGTCGCGGTTCAGCGACTTGGCGATGAGCTGCTGTTGCGGTTCGGGCAGTTCGGACACGACCTGGTGCAGGAACAGCGTCACCTCGTCCAGCAGCCGCTCGGGCGACTTGGCGCCCTTGACGATGATGGACTTGGAATATTTGCGCAGGCGCAATTCCTCGTCCTCGCCCAGGTCGCGGCCGGTATAGACGATGACCGGCGGGAAGCCGACGCTCTCGTCCGCGCTCAGCCGCTCCAGCAGGTCGAGGCCGGACGCATCGGGCAGGTTGAGGTCAAGCACCATGCAGTCGAAGGTTTCGCGGCCCAGCATGTCGAAACATTGGGCGGCCGAATGCGCCTCCAGCGTTTCGACGTCGCGCGACGCCAGCAGCAGCTTGATGCTTTCGGCCTGCTGGGCGTCATCCTCCACCACCAGCACGCGGCGCAGCCGCTGTTCCATGCGCGCTTCCAGCCCTTCGAGCATGTCGATGAGCTGCTCGCGCTTCACCGGCTTGAACAGATAGCCGATCGCGCCGCTGGACAGGGCGGCCTGGCTGTCGTCGTCCACCGACACGACATGCACCGGAATGTGCCGGGTGCGCACGTCGCGCTTGATGCGGTCGAGCACCGACAGGCCGGTATGGTCGGGCAGGTTCATGTCCAGAATGACGGCATGGGGCACATATTGCCGCGCCATCAGCGTGCCTTCGTCCGCCGTGCCCGCGATCAGGCACTGGAAACCCTGTTCATGCGCGATGTCGCACAGGATGCGGGCGAAGACCGGGTCATCCTCCACGATCAGGATGACGCGAGAATCCCCGGCGAGCTTCTCACGGTCATCCTCCGCCACCACCGCCGCTGGCCGCAGCCGGGGGGGCGTGGGATTGGACGGGCGCGGCCGCACCGGATCGGACGTGGCAAGCGCGGGGACATGGCTGAGCGCCGGATCGAACTGTTCGGGCAGCAGCAGGGTAAAGGCGCTCCCCTGCCCCGCCGCGCTTTCCACCCGCAACTCGCCGCCCAGCAGCCGCGCCAGCTCACGCGAGATGGACAGGCCAAGGCCGGTGCCGCCATATTTGCGGCTGACCGTCCCGTCAGCCTGACGGAAGGCCTCGAATATCACCTGCTGCTGTTCGGCGGGGATGCCGACGCCGGTGTCGCGCACGGTGAAGGCGATGCGGCGGTCGGCCTCCCGCCCGGCGCTCAGCGTCACTTCGCCCTTTTCGGTGAACTTGATGGCGTTGGACAGGAAGTTTTTCAGCACCTGTTCCACGCGCTGCTGGTCGGTTTCGATCTCCGCCGCGTCGGGCGCGGTTTCGATGCGGAAGGCCAGCCCCTTCGCCTGCGCGGACGGAGCGAAGATCGCCTGCAACTTTTCGATGACGGGGACGACGCGGACGCGGCGCGGCTGCAATTCCAGCTTGCCCGCCTCGATCTTCGAAATGTCCAGAATGTCATTGATCAGCGTCAGCAGGTCATTGCCCGACGTTTCGATGGTTTCGGCATGGCGCACCTGATCGGCGGTCAGATTGCCCGCGCGATTTTCCGCCAGCAGCCGCGCCATGATCAGCAGGGAATTGAGCGGCGTGCGCAGCTCATGGCTCATATTGGCGAGGAATTCGGACTTGTAGCGGCTCGCCTGTTCCAGTTCGCCCGCCTGGTTCTGGAGCGAGGCCTGCGCGCGCGTCAGGTCGTCGCGCTGGATTTCCAGCTGGCGCGCCTGTTCTTCCAGCCGGGCGTTGCTTTCCTCCAGCTCCGTCTGCTGCGCCTCCAGCCGGGTCGCGGCCTCCTGCAACTGGCGGCTCTGCGTTTCCAGCTCGTCATTATTGGCGCGCAGTTCCTCGCTCTGCGTCTGCAATTCCTCGGCCTGCTGCTGCGTTTCCTCCAGCAATTCCCGCAACCGCGCGCGATATTTGCCCGACCGGATCGCCACGCCCAGCTGATGGCCGATGCGCTCCATGAAATCCTGCGCCAGCGCCGCGCGCGCCTTTGGCATGCCAAGCTCGATCACCGCATTGACCTGCCCGTCCGCCTTGGCCGCGGCGATCAGCAGCGTGGCGGGCTTGCTCTGCCCCAGCCCCGATCCGTAATAAAGATAGCCGTCCGGCACCGCGTCCAGCAGGACGGGCCGCCCGTCGCGCGCCACTTCGGACAGCAGGCCATCGGATTGCCCGAACCGCACCGGCAACTGCGCCTCGGCCGGGACGCCGTAGGTCGCGTGGCGGCGGAAACCGTCGCCATTGCGAATGAAGATCGCGCCCGCCCGCGCGCCCAGATGATCCGCCAGGAACAGCAGCGCGCTGCGCGCCAGTTCATCCAGCGGCTGCTCCCCGCCGACCGCATCGGCCAGTCCCACCTGCCCCGTCTGCACCCATTCTTCCCGCTGGATCGCATTGCGGTTGCGGATGAACAGGAAGCCGACAAAGGCCAATATCCAGGTCACCGCGCAACCAAGCGTCCGGTTCAGCGCAGCGATGGAAGGGTCAATGCCCAGCGGCGCAAGGGTGAAGCCGACGATGGTCAGCAAGGTCGCCAGTGCGGCCACGACCAGCGGCGCCTGCGGCCGGGGCGCGAGATAGGCGATCACCGCAGGCAGCAGATAGGCCACCCACACCGCCGTCCCCAGCGGAAAGACCAAGTCCGCAACGAAGGGCAGGACCAGCAGCACGGCCAGCATCGTGTATATGAGGGAAGAACGGGCGCGATCGGTCATGGACAGCATGGCGGTACTCGAATGGGATAGCCGCCTCCTTTAGAGCGGCTGATCCCCAAGGTGCAAATCCTGCGTGGAAAATTTGCGGCCAGCCGGCTCGTGGCATGAGATCCATGCGCTCCTACGAAGGCGACCGATGGAGACGAGCGGACGCCCGGAGCCGGTGCGGACGGCGGGGCTGAACGTCGCAGCCATAACGCGCGCCACCTCCGGCGCGATCATCGCCGCGCCGGAGGTGGCGTGATGGTTCGTGCGCGTCAGGCTTTCAGATGCTTGGCCAGATGCTTGTTCATTTCGAACATGCTCGCCTTCTTGCCGCCGAATATCTTCTCCAGCTTGCTGTCGGCCAGGATTTCGCGCTTGTCCTTGGGGTTTTGCAGGTCATTGGCCTTGATATAGTCCCAGACCTTCTTGACCACTTCGCTGCGCGGAATCTTCTTGTCGCCGACGATCTCGGCCAGTTCGGGCGAAGGCGTGACGGGCGCCGTGATCCCGCCCCGCGCGCCGCCTGCGGGCTTGCCGGTCTTCTTCACCTTGGAAACGGCTGCCTTCGTCTCCTGCTCGCCACGCTGCTCCCGGGTACGCGCCATCGATCATTCCTCTTTCAGGCGAGACGAGGCCAAGGACCCGGCTCTCGCGAGTTGATGATCAGCCTAAGTCCCGACTGGCCAAAAAGTTGCCTTGAAAGAGGGCGATTCAATCATTGCTTCGATGATCGCGGCTCTTTTACTAGCGGGTTGCGGCAGAGTGAGCATTTACGGAGAGGGATATGGCGTTGAAAATTATCGTCGCTGGCGGCTTCGGCGTCCTGGGCCGAGCAGTCTGCGCCACACTGGCGGAGGAACGCCATAGCATGGCCGTCATCGACATGGCCGCCGCGCCGGAAGGGTTTGGCGGCATCGCGCTGGAGGGCATCGATCTGGCCGATGAAGCCGCCGTGATCTCCGCTTATGCAACGGCGGCGCAGGCGATGGGCGGCATCGACGCCGTGGTCAATGTGGCGGGCGGCTTCCTGTCGGAAACCGTGGCGGACGGATCGATCGACAACTGGGACAGGATGTACCGGATGAACGTGCGCACGGCAGCCATTTCATCCCGCGCGGCCTTGCAGCATCTTCCTTCCGGCGGCGCGATCGTCAATGTGGGCGCGGCGGCGGCGGCCAATGTGCTGACGGGCATGGCGCCCTATGCCGCGTCGAAAGCCGGGGTGATGGCCCTGACCGAGGGGCTTGCCGACGAATTGCGGCCGCGCGGGATTCGCGTCAATGCGGTCCTCCCCACCATCCTCGACACGCCCGCCAACCGGAAGGACATGCCCGATGCCGATACCGGCAACTGGGTAAGGCCGGAGGCGGCGGCGAAGGTGATCGCCTTCCTGCTCTCGCCGCAAAGCGCCTGCATCACGGGCGTGGGCGTCAAATTGTCCCTGGCGGGCTGACGGCGCTGATTAGCCCTTCGCCTGTTGCAGAAATGCCGCAGGCGCCGGGCAATTTTGGGGGCCGCGCCTGCATCGACGTTCGTTGCGGGCGTCTCAAGCACCTTCTGAAAACCGGGCGGCAAACTCAGCAAAAAACGCACGAAAACGTGTTTTTCCGCTGGCTCCTTCCTGCCTGCGGCATCGACGTCCGGCGACAAGAAGTTCGCCCAGCGCGTTAGTGTGCACTTACTTTTTGCCTTCATGCGCCCGTCCTCGCCTTGACAAAGTAAACCGCCAAGTGCAGTTCCCCGCCCAACATTCTGGGGAGGTTGCCGTGAATCGGAACTTTATTTCTTTGCTTTCCAGCGGTGTAGCCATCACCGCGCTGATGTCCTTCGCTCCCGCCCATGCGCAGGACGCTGCGGCGGATGCATCCGCTCAGGCCCCCGCGGCCGCAGCGGCGGAACCCGTCTTTGACGAGATCGTCGTCACCGCGACGCGTGACACGCGCAGCCTTCAGGACGTGCCGATGTCGGTCAACGCAGTGACCGGCGAGCAGATTCAGAAGCTCAACATCCTCGACACCAAGGATATCTCGCGCCTGGCGCCCGGTCTTGAGCTGACCAACACCACCGGCCGCAACAACACGACCACGCTGCGCGGTATCGGCTTCGACCCCGATCAGGGCACCGATCCGACGGTCCAGATCTACCTCAACGAAGCGCCCGCGAACGCGCAGACCGTCTTCACGGCGATGTACGACATTGGCCAGATCGAAGTGCTGCGCGGTCCGCAGGGCCTGCTGCGCGGCCTGTCCTCGCCGGGCGGTTCGATCACCGTCACGACCCGCCGCCCGAAGTTCGACGATGTCGAAGGCTATATCCAGGGCACCGTTTCGGATCGCCATGCCTATAATGTGCAGGGCGGCGTCACCCTGCCCTTCAACGACAAGGTCTCGCTGCGCGTCGCCGCGCTGGTGGACGGCAATCGCGGCAATCAGGTCCGCAACGTCACCAACGGCGACTTTTCGCGCGGCAACACGCAGAGCGGCCGCATCACGCTGGGCCTGCGCCCGACGGAAGATTTCACCGCCTACCTCACCTATCAATATCTGCAATCGGACGTGCGCCAGTATAACCAGGTTTTCGGCGCGGCCAGCAGCTTCGGCGGCGTGCCTTCGGGTCCGGGCGATATCGGCGTCAGGGACCGGGTGGCGGTGGCCGATGGCCTGAACCGCTTCAAGAACGTCTCGCACATCGTCAACCTCAACTTCGATTGGGATCTGGGCTGGGCCAATCTGGCGGGCGTCGCCGCCTATCAGGCGACCGACCTCAATCAGGTGCGCGACACGGATGCGGGCAACGGCATTCCGGGCCTTGCGGTCGTTCAGACCACCCAGTCGCCTTTCCGTGTTCCCACCTTCGAACTGCGCCTGTCGTCCAATAATGACGGCATGTTCGGCTGGGGCCTGGGCGCCTTCTACCAGAAGACGACCGGCGACACCATTTCGACGCAGGACGCTCCGCAATTCTTCGTGCCTGCCCCGGCTGTGACCGGCACCTACCTGCCGATCAGTTCGGTCGCCACCATCCCGATCCATCAGGAAAATATCTCCTTCAACGCCAATGGCCGCATCCGTGCGGGCGGCTTCACGCTGGAAGGCGGCCTGCGCTACACGATCATCAAGGGCGTCCGCATCGCGGATGTCGTGACGACGTCGCCGGGCCTGCCGGGTGTCCCGGCGGGTGTTCCGGGTGGTCCTTTCGTGCTGTCGCAGGACGGCATTCCCGCTGGCCTGCGCAACCAGAAGAACAAGCCGCTGACCGGCGGCGCGACGCTGACCTATGAATTCAGCCCCGCGCTCACCGGCTATCTCGCCTATGGCCATTCCTACCGCGCGGGCAGCGTCGGCGTTGCGCTTCCGGTCGGCATATCGTCGGACCTGATCGCCACGCGGGGCGAGAAGACCGACAATTTCGAAGCCGGGCTGAAGGGCTCCCTCTTCAACCGCCGCCTGAACTTCGCCGTTGCTGGTTTCTACCAGACGTTCGACGGCTTCCTGTCGCGCTTCCCCGGCGTCTTCTATAACTGCGCCAACGTCTCGCCCGGCGTCTGCGGCGTCGTCGGCGGCAACCCCCCGGCCACGCCCATCAACAATGGCACGGACACTCCGGCCGTCGATGGCGGTTTCGACTTCAACTATAATGGCGACGCCACCGTGAAGGGCATCGAAGCCACGATCGACGCCCGCCCGACTGACTTCTGGGACCTGTCGGTTAACATGGCCTATGTGAAGGCCCGTTATAAGAATGGCGAACGCCTGCCTTGCAACGACTTCAACGGCGACGGCCGCCCGGACACCACGGGCAACGCGGCCATCACCGGCAGCGGCAATGTCAGCTTCTGCGAACTGTCGCGGCTCAGCGACACGCCGAACTTCAGTCTGTCGGCCACGACGGAACTGCGCATCCCGGTCGAAGGCGCTGTCGAGCCCTTCGTTCGCGGCCTGATCAGCTATCGTCCGGGCGTCTATTCCGAACGCCGCGACTTCGACTATCCCAGCCGCACCCTCATCGACCTGTTCGCGGGCGTGCGCGGCAATGACGGACAGTGGGAACTGACCGGCTTCGTCAAGAATGTGCTGAACCAGCAGCGGATCACCGACTTCCTGCCCGCGCCGCAGATCTCGACGCAGCTCGCCGGTACGGTCCAGTCGGGTTACGCGACGATCAACACCACCTTGCCGCGCGAATTCGGCCTGATCGCCAGCTTCCGCTGGTAACAGGCAGCGGGGCGGAGCGATCCGCCCCCTTCGCGTCACGATCAGGAGCTTGCCGCAGCGCGGCAGGCTCCTTTTTTTGTTGATGTCCGGTTCTTGAGGGGCCGCCACCCCCTTCGGCTGGCTCAACAAGCGATCATTTCAGAACAGCATCAGCCCCCGGTAAAGCCAGCAGGGGTCATAGCGCCTGCGCGGACTGTTGCTATTGTGTAACGGACGCCGCTCTGTTCATGGACCAGACGGTTCTTTGGTGGAAGAATCCTGCGTGGCGCATCGTCTATTCTACGCCACTTTGCATGATTCCCCATAACTTGAGGCTATTAAGACTGTTTTGACCAATGATCGCATAGAGGGGCGTCGCACAATATTCGCGTAGGAGAAGAAGGTGGGGCGGCCCTACGATCAGGACGAATGGCTTGAGGGCGAGCAGATCAGCCCGCTCGCCTTCGCGGGCGAGCGTAACGCCATCGTCCTGACGGACAGGTTTTCCTCCGGCACCATCCAGCAAGCTCTCCAGATCAGCGAGGAACGATATCGCTACACCGTCGCGCTGAGCCCGCTCATCCCCTGGATCGCCGATGCGGGGGGCGGCGTGATGGACATAGACGTGCGCGGCCTGGAAAGGACGGGCCTGTCCTACGAACAATGCATGGGGTGGAATTTCCTGTCGGCGATCCATGCCTCCGACCGCCCCCTTGTAAAGGCCGCGTGGGAAGAAGCCCGCCTGACGGGGCAGCCGCTCGATTATGAAATGCGGCTGCGTCAGCATGACGGCAGCTTCCGCTGGCAGCGCTGCCGCGCGGCGCCTCGCCGCCGGGCTGACGGCGGGATATTGTGCTGGTACGGCACGATCGAGGATATAGACGACCGGAAAATGGCGGATGAAGCCGTCCGCTGGTCAGCCGATCATGACGATCTCACCGGCCTTTGGAACAGGCGCGCGTTCATGGACGGGCTCCGCAAAGCGCTTGCGGGCGCGGAAGGCAGCGACGTCGAAATCGCCCTGCTGCTCATCGACCTTGACGGCTTCAAATCCCTTAACGACCGCCACGGCCATGATGCGGGGGACGGCCTGCTGAAGGCGACGGCGCGGCGATTGGAGAAGTTCGGCGCTGGCGACGCCCTGGCAGGACGGCTGGGCGGCGACGAATTCGCGCTGTTCATATATACGGCCGACCGGCAACAGCTTGAGGCGACGGTCGGCGAACTTCGGGAGGTGCTGACCGCGCCCTGCTCCCTCAACGGACAGGCGCATATTTGCCGCGCCAGCATCGGCGTCGCTCTGTATCCGGCGCACGGGAAGGATGCGGACGGCCTGTACAAATGCGCTGATCTGGCGCTGTACGAAGCGAAGGAGGCGGGCGGCGGCGTCCGCTATTTCAAGAGCGAGATGCGCGCCGACCAGCAGGTGCGCATGTCGGAACTGTCGATCGCCCGCCATGTTCTGGACCATGATCAGGTCCAGCCCTTTTACCAGCCGAAGGTCGATCTGCGCTCCGGCGCA
Organism: Sphingobium sp. DC-2; assembly: GCF_000722555.1. Lineage (NCBI taxonomy): Bacteria > Pseudomonadati > Pseudomonadota > Alphaproteobacteria > Sphingomonadales > Sphingobiaceae > Sphingobium > Sphingobium sp. DC-2. Next base: position 46,700 of record NZ_JNAC01000054.1, read on the forward strand.
GTCGTGGGGTTCGAAGCCCTGCTGCGCTGGAACGATCATATCTATGGCGTCCACACGCCAGCCATGATCCCGGCTGCGTTCGAGGATGCGGAACTGGCGATCGCCCTCGACCAGCGCATTTTCGAAAGGGTTGCCGCCGACATCGCCAGCTGGCGCAAGGCGGGCCTGGCGTCCGGCCGGATCGCGATCAACATTGCGGCGGTGCAGTTCGGCCAGCCCGACTTCGCGGACCGCCTTCTGGATCAGGTGGCCCGCGCGGGCATAGAGCCTTCCTCGCTGGAACTGGAAATCACGGAATCAGTGTTTTTCGGACGCGCCGTCCGCAAGATACTGGGCATATTCGAACGCTTGCGCGCGGCGGGCATGACGATTGCGCTCGACGATTTCGGGACCGGCTATGCGTCGCTGATCCATCTCAAGCAATTTCCGATCGACGTGCTCAAGATCGATTGTTCCTTCGTGCGCGCGCTGAAGGACAGCACCAACACCGCGATCGTGCAGACGGTGACTGACCTGGGGAAACGGCTGGGCATTACCACGGTGGCCGAAGGCGTCGAGACAGAAGCCCAGGCGGCCCAGTTGCGTCGCAAGGGATGCAATCTGGCCCAGGGTTATCTGTTCAGCCCCGCCATATCCGCGGATCAGGTGCCCGCCGTGCTTGCCAAACGGTATCCGGTGTGATCCTTCCAGCACGTTGACACAAATTCGGCAGGGTCAGCCGTCATTCGCCCATCGAGGCCGCCCTGCCTGACAGTTCCGCCAAATCCCGCTAGTTGCGAACACGCAAGGTCAGGAACCATTCGCGCGGACGGCTGAATACGCCGGAATAGATGGCTTCGGCATTGGTATAGCCCGACACGACCACCCTGCGATCGGCAATATTGGTGACGCCCGCCTGCACTTCATATCTTTCATCCGGTGAGCGCCAGGTGGCCGAGGCGTTGAAGTAACTGCCGCCCGGCGTCGCAAGGACCGGCGTGTTCGCTTCATCGTTGAATGTGCGGCTGGCATAGGTCCAGTCCACCCGCGGCGTGAAAGATCCGATGTTCGCGGTTTCGATCGTGTAAGCGGTGCCCGCCTGCGCCTGCCATTTCGGCGTATTGACGAACTTCTCGTCCCCGGAAAGGGGGACGCCGGGCAGAACGGACTGATATTCGGCATCCAGATAGCCCGCGCTGGCATCCAGCGTCCAGTTGCGCGCCGGAGCAAGATTAAGTTCGACCTCCGCACCGCGAATACGGCCATTGCCCCCATTTGCCGTGACGGGCGAAGCTCCATTCTGGAAGGTGAGCTGAATGCCATTATATTCCGTATTGAACAGCGCCAGGTTCAGCCGCACGCGGCGGTCGAACAGTTCAGACTTGAATCCGACTTCGGTCGTATACGCCTTTTCCGGGCCGAATGTCGGTGCGCCCTGCCTGACGGGCAGCCCGGTTACCGGATCGACGATGAAATTGGGCGCGGTCAGCCGCGTCGTCCAGCCGCCTCCCTTATATCCAGTGGCGTGGGAGGCATAGACCATCATGCGCTGGTTGATGTGATATTCAGCGCCCAGGCGGTAGGACAGGTTGTTGAATGACAGCCGGTTTTCACCAATGGGATAGAGCAGATAGGGGTCCGCCGGGTCGGGCGAAACCAGTGCTGGCGGCAGTTGGAAAAGACGAATGCCGAAGGCGTTTTCGTCCCGCTGCGTACCTGTGAAGCGCTTGCGGTCATGCGTATAGCGAATTCCCAGCGTGATGCCGATTTTATCGGGAACGATTTCGATATTATTGTGCATGAAGGCGGCGTAGGATTTTGTATCCCAGCGATTATCGGGCGAATAGACCTGGATCAATCCTCCGGTAAAGGGAACGCCTTCATCATGGCGTCCCCATTCATGGAAATAATAACCGCCCAGAACGAACTTCCATCGGTCCTGAAGAACATTGCCGACAAGCTGGACCTCTTCCGACAACTGGTTTTCATTGGTTTCGAAAGTGGGGTTCAGCGCGGAAAAGGGAGCGCCGCCTATATCCACTCCGAATTTGGATTCCAGCCGCCGGTAGGCCGTTATCGATTTCAGGGTCAGGTCACCCGTCAGGGCATATTCGATCTGGCCGTTGATGCCGTAATTGTCGATCTTGTTGAAATTGGCGCCGCTGGCATAGGAACGGTCCGGGTCGATGCTGCCGTCCGCTTTCCGGACGACATAGCGTCCATCATAGGGAAGATGCTGTCCGGCCTGGCTTTCCAGTGACGGCTGTGCCCCGGTGGGAGAAGCCGGGTTTCCGCGAGGACCGGCGCAAAGGTCCGCCACGCCCGCAGCCGGAGCACCCGCCATCGCGGCGACTGGCGCGTAGAAGCCGGGATTGCCGGAAATGCACGTGTTATAGAGCGCGACATAGGCATTCTGGTTGACCTGGAGCAGGGAGAAGGGCGTCGCCTGCTCATCGACGTTCAGATAATCGCCAATCAACCGGACGGTCAGGCGGTCGTCAGGCGTGAAAAGCGCCTTTACGCGAAATGCGGTCTGGTTCTGGTTGCCGGAGCGGCCCGGCCGGTCCTTGGCCGTAATGGGAAAGAGCAGCGCCTCATCCGTGTTCGTGTTTTGCGGCCCGCCCGATGCGCCGCCCGTCGCGAGCAGCCAGATGGGATTGTTGCCCGTGTCCCCGGCATAGGGAATCCGTTTCTGATAACCGTCCCGATGCTTGGTCGAAAAGGCGAAGCCAAGGCGGAGCACATCGGGAATGACCGGCGCTTCCAGCGACGCCCGCACGTCGATCCGGTCGAAACGGCCGGTCGTCACCTCGCCCTTATACTTCCACGCATTGCCGGGATCGGCGGTGACGATGTTGAGCGCGCCGCCGATCGTATTGCGTCCGAACAGCGTTCCTTGAGGTCCTTTCAAGACTTCGACCCGTTCAAGATCAAGCAGATCCACATTCGCACCAATGTTGCGGGCGAGATAGACATTGTCGATATAGACGCCAACGCCCGGTTCCAGATTGAAGGCGAAGTCATTCTGGCCGATGCCGCGAATATAAGTGTAGAGAGTCGAACTCGATCCGCCAAAGGCTCCCGAACTTTTCAGCGTTACATTGGGAGCCTGGCCGCTGATGCTGGCGATATCGGAGAGACCCTTGGCCTGGAGCGCATCCCCGGTGACAGCGGAAATCGCTATGGGAACATCCTGCGCGCTTTCGGAACGCCTCTGGGCCGTCACCACGATCTCTTGCAGCCCGCCGCTATCCTGCGCGGCGAAATCCTGGGCATGAACGGGCGCGCCAAGGACGAGCGCCACCGTCAGCGCCGAAGCGCCGTCAAAAAAGCCGATCTTCATTTCAACCTCCCCTAAGGCGGTGCTTATCCCGCCAGATTTATCGAAAATTCAGGTCAAGACATCGAGAAAGCTCTGCCGCGGCATGTTGTCGTGCGAGAAGGTGGCTCGCCCGATCTGACTGGTGTCCCAGGTAAGTTGCGGCGTATCGGGATAATGGACATATCCCCCCGTAAACACTTCATTGCGATTACCGGAAGGATCGAAAAAGTAGATCGTCGCACCCCGCGTCACACCATGACGATTAGGCGATACATCCACCGCGATATTATATTTGCCGATCAGGTCGCCCGCGTGAAACAGGTCGTTCACCGATTCCAGCAGGAATGAAATGTGGTGGAAGCGGTTACCATCCGGCTGCAAGACGAAAGCGATGTCATGCGGCTTGTTCGATCCGGTGAGGAAAATGGCTATGCGCGTCTCATCCTCATGACTGATCAGTTCCTCGCTGATGCTCATTTCGAAAATGGAAGTGAAGATCTCACGATTGCGCATGATCTCGGAACTGCCGAGTAGAATATGATCAAGCCGGATCACCCGCATGCCGCGAATATAGCCTTCATCGGGAATGGTCCCAGGATTATGTGTGGGCATGCCATTTCCGATCTGGTCCTTCTGCGCATATATTTGCATCAGATGGCCTGATGGCAGCCGGAACTGAATGCGCCGCCCGCTCCGGGGATAGGTGCCTGCCGGTATATGTTCGACCGTCAGGCCATATTCGGTCAGCGCCTTTTCGAACCGTTCCAGATCAGAGTCCGCATAGGTCTTGAACGCGAAATATTCGATGCCGGGCGTATCGCTCTGCATCAGGACGAGCGAATAGATGTCATGCTCGTCGGACGCCTTGTAATAAAGCTTGTCACGATCGCCCTTGTGCGTTTCGATCAATCCGATGCGTTCGCCATAATGGCGGCGCGCTTCGTCCAGGTCGAATACCCGGAGGCAAACCTCTCCGACACGCAATAATCCACGAATTGCCATTCACCCTCTCCCCGGCGTCATAGCGGCGGCGGCATAGGCGGCGATATCCTCGTCCTGCTCCTCGCTCCCGCCCGAAACGCCCAAACCGCCCGCTGCCTGGCCATCCAGTTCCAGCGCAACGCCTCCGGGCACCTCCGTCAAGCGCGGCCGCCGCAGCAGCCCTTCCCGCACCGCCCGCGACGATCCTGCAAGCAATATCCCGAACCCGCGCGTGGACATGGAAAAGCTGGCGGCCGTGTATGCCTTGTCGATGGCGAGATCGGCCGAACTGAGGAAAGCACCGGGCATCCTGATGAACCCGGCCAGGTTACCGCCGCCATCGACAATGGCGATATTGGCCTTCACGCCCAGCACCCCGGCTCTGGCGCATGCCGAAGACAGCATGAGTTCGATCGCCGGAAGGGCCGGCCCCGATATCGCGACGGCGGCGTTCATGCGGGCAGCCCCGGCCATGAACCGGCACCCCGGCGAAGCGGCATCGGCACGATCGTCATGTCGCTCAACGGGTAAAGGCGGCAGGACAGCCCTGCGCCCGAAGCCTGATCGGCGGCAGTGACCATTGCGCGGGACATGGGACCAGCGGCAAAGCGCCCGGCAAGCACCTTGACGCGGCAGACGCCGCAGCCGCCGTTCCTGCATCCGACCGGCAACAAGGACTGCCCCGACGCGATCATGGCCGCGAGCACATTCTCATCCTCCCGGCAAGTGAAGCCGCCCTTGCGGCCAAGCACTTCAATCCGGCATCCATCGCGCCGTATCTCTTTTACTTCGCCGTACATGGCCTATCCTCTCCCGGCATTTATTTGCCTGACTATCCAATATCATTATTATCAACAAATACTCTTTAAGGTCCTTGTTGATGCCCGAAGCGTATCACCTACGCTAACCGCTTGCCGCTGCCCGGACATGATTATGGCCGATCAGCCCCCGTTCCTTCGCCATGGTGAGCGCCGTGTCCTCGATCATGTCTTCCTGCCCGCCAATCATGCGCTGCCGGGCCAGTTCAATCAGGATGTCGCGCGCCGGGACGCCATATTTGCGCTGGCAATCCTTCGCCGGGTAAAGAAAGGTCGAATAGACACCGGCATAGCCCAGGGTCAGTGAATCGCGGTCCGCCCTGGGGGGCAGGGGCATCATCGGCAGGACGCGATCCTCGGCGACGTCCATGAGGCGGAAGACATCCACTCCGGTTTCGATACCCATGCGTTCGCAGACGGCCGCGAAAACCTCCAGCGGCGTATTGCCCGCCCCGGCGCCGAAACCTGCCGCCGATCCGTCGATACGATCCGCGCCGGACGCGACGGCCGCCAGGGAATTGGCGATGCCCATTCCCAGATTGTGATGCCCGTGGAATCCGATTTCGGTTGCAGGCTGCAAGGCGGCGCGCATGGCCGTGATCCGCGCGCTTACCTCATCGGGCAGCATATAACCGGCGCTGTCGGTGCAATAGACCGTCTCTGCGCCATAGCTCTCCATCAGCAGCGCCTGCTCCACCAGGGCGTCGGCCGGGGTCATATGCGCCATCATCAGGAAGCCGACCGTGTCCATGCCCAGCTCGCGCGCCAGGCCGATATGCTGTTCCGACACGTCAGCTTCGGTGCAATGGGTCGCGACATGGACGCATGATGCGCCGCAATCAGCCGCCATGCGCAGTTCGTCCAGCGTCCCGATGCCGGGGACATGAAGCACCGAAATCCTCGCCTTCTTCATCCGCGGCGCGACCGCGCGCAGATATTCCTCGTCGCTGTGGCGCCCCCGGCCATAGTTTAGCGAAGACCCGCCAAGGCCGTCCCCATGCGTCACCTGGATCAGCGGAACGCCCGCATCGTCCAGGCCGGTGGCAACATCGATCATCTGTTCAATGCTGATCTGGTGCCGCATCGAATGCATGCCGTCGCGCAGGCACATATCATGCAGCTTGACCCTGCAGCCACGGACCTCTTGCTCCTGCGTCATCAGGCGGCCTCCCCGGCGATCAGGGGAGCAAGGACGATTTTCCCGTCCAATATCTCCCGCGCGAACATTTCGGCGGCGCGAGCGGCAGCGGCCGTCATGATATCAAGGTTCCCGGCATAGGCGGGCAGGAAGTCGCCCAGCCCTTCCACCTCCAGGAAGATGGAGACCTTTCGCCCATCAAATGCCGGGCCGTTCTTCAGCCGGTATCCCGGCACATATTTCTGCACCTCGGCGATCATGTCATGCACCGAACGGGTGATGGCCGCTTGATCGGGATCGTCCTGCGTTTCGCAATAGATGGTGTCCCGCATCACCAGCGGCGGTTCGGCGGGATTGATGACATTGATCGCCTTGCCGCGCCGGGCGCCGCCGACCTTGGCCACGGCGCCGGAAGTCGTCCGCGTGAATTCGTCGATATTCTTGCGCGTTCCCGGACCGACCGACTTCGAAGCCACCGTCGCGATGATCTCGGCATAATCGACCGGCTGGACGCGGCTGACCGCATGGACCATCGGAATGGTCGCCTGCCCGCCGCAGGTCACCATGTTGACATTCATGACCCGCCGGTCCGCGAGGCTGGCGAGATTGACCGGGGGAACGCAATAGGGACCGATCGCGGCGGGCGTCAGGTCGATCATCAACACACCCAACGCGTTGAGCTTGCGGCTGTTTTCGGCATGCACATAGGCAGACGTGGCGTCAAAGGCGATCTGGACGCCATCCGCCCCCACATATGGCACCAGTCCATCGACGCCCTGATCGGTGGTCTTCAGGCCCAGCGCTTTGGCCCTTGCCAGCCCTTCCGATGCCGGATCGACGCCCACCATCCATATCGGATCGAGCAGTTCGGAACGCAGCAGCTTGTAGAGCAGATCGGTGCCGATATTGCCCGGCCCGATGATCGCGCATTTGATCTTCGTCATTTCATTGGTTCCTCAAGCGCGTCTTCCGCACGCTCGGCAAATGTCACCCCGGCGACTGCATAATTGTCGAGCGGCGTTTCCTGGATCACGATCCTCACCTGTTCAGGTCTCGCCCCGACCGCGCTGATGGCGGCTGCGGTGAGCGCGCGGCAAAGGTCGCGCTTCTGTTCTCTGGTGCGCCCTTCAGCAAGCACCACTGAAATTATCGGCATCCTGTCTTCACCCTGTTATTTCTTTGCCGAAGATCTGGCGCGCGATGATCCACTTCTGGATCTCGTTCGTACCCTCATAGATTTCGGCGATCTTCGCATCGCGGTAGATCTCGCTCACATGCGCATGGCTGCCGTCATTGCCGAGTTCACGCAGAAAGCCGTAGCCGCCGAAGATCTGCACCGCTTCCCGCGCGAACTCGCCCGCAAGTTCCGTGGCATAATATTTCGCCATGCCCGCTTCGGGCTCCGGGAAAACAGTACCGGCGTCCCTGCGCAATGCCGCTTTCAGATACAGGTTGCGCGCATTTTCGATCGCGGTCGCCCGCTCCGCCATGCGGAATTGCCAGTGCTGAAATTGTCCCAGCTTCTTGCCGAAAGCCCGGCGTGTCGCCAGCCTGTCCACGCAATGGTCGAACAGCGATTGGGCCAGTCCCGTGCCAGCGGCGGCTATGCCGATCCTTCCATATGTCAGTGTCTGGAGCGCGACTCTCAAACCCTTTCCCCGCTTTCCCAGAAGATTGGCGGCAGGAACGAAGACATCGTCAAAATGGATGTCAGCCGTTAGCTGGCCATTATTGCCGATCTTGCGGTCAGGCCTGCCAACCATCACGCCCGCACTGGACATATCGATGACCAATTCTGTCATGCCCTGCCCATCCCGGCACAGCAGCACCACGAAGCCAGCGACCGGGGAGTTGGTGATGAAGCGCTTGTGGCCCCTGACGCGGAAGCCGCCATCCACCTCGACCGCTTCCGTCACCATGGAGGACAGGGACAGGTCGGTGGACGCTTCAGGCTCGGTCGTTGCGAAGGAACCGACGATCCTGCCTTCCAGCAACGGCGTCAGATATTGACGGTGAAGATGGTCCGAACCCTGCGCCAATGCCTGACCGGCCAGAATGCAATGCACATCGTAGATGGCGCCGACGGACGCCGAATAATAGGACAGTTCCTCGATCACCGCGGCAGTCGCGGCTGCCGGATGCTCCAGTCCCCGGCCGCCCACACTTGCCGGGAAGGGAATGCGGAACAGTCCTTCGGCGGCCATCGCCTGGAACACATCGTGCGGGAAATGATCCACGCATTCTTCCGCATCGCCAATCGCACGGGCACGCGGGGCGACAACCCGCTCGGCAAAGGCCCTGACCTCCGCGCGCACCTCCCGCACATCGGCAGGGCTCATCCAGTCATTATAGAGCCCCGGTTCCTTGCGCGCAGGCCATGACTGGCTGCCCGCCCGCGCGTCCTGTCTGGCCGCATTCCGTTCCATCATCGTTCCATCCTTACGGAAATCGCGCCCATGTCCTGAAAGCGCGCGGCAATGGCATCGCCCTTCGTTACGGTGATCGCCTCGGTCGCGCCGCCGGTCAGGACGATCGACCCCGCTGGCAGCGTGCGTCCCCGCGCATGAAGCCAGGCAACGAGCATCTGTACCGCCCGCGCCGGATGACCCAGCACGGCCCCGGACGACGCCATTGCGGCAACTTCGCCATTTCTCTCCAGCAGGATGCCGATCGTCCGCAGGTCGAGTTCCTGCGGCCTGCGCGGCCTTCCACCCAACAGGAAGCGTGCCGAGGAGCCGTTGTCGGCGATGACGCTGACCAGGTCGAATTTGAACTTTTCAAAGCGGCTGTCGATGATCTCCAGCGCGGGCTGCACGAAATCGGTCGCAGCGATGACGTCGCCGATGGAAACCGCCGCGCCTGCCAGTTCGTCCTTCATGACAAAGGCTATTTCCGCCTCCGCGCGCGGATGGATCAGCTTTCCGGTGGGGATGATCCCGCCATCGGCATCGATCGTGTCCGCCATGAGCAGGCCGAATGACGGTTCGGACACCCCCATCTGGTCCATCTTGGCCTTGGACGTGAGCCCCGCCTTGTAGCCTGCGAGAACCCGCCCTTCGGCCTGCCAGCGCGCGAGCAGCGCATCCTGCACGGCATAGCTGTCGGCCACCGTCATGCCGGGATAATCATCGGTCAGCTTCGCGATAGTATGTGGCGCCGCCTGCGCAGCCGCCACGATGCCGGTCAGCTTCTCTATGGCGGCCGCGTCAAGCATGCACCCCTCCGCGCGTGAAGTTGATGCTGCATGACCCCACCCCGCCGATCGTGGCTACGAGCAGGCCGCCGTCGCTTACAGGCAGGAGCGGGCCGAGAGAACCGGACAGGATGACCTCTCCAGCGCGAAAGGGGATGCCAAGCTGCCCCAGCCTGTTGGCAAGCCAGGCGACGGAATTGAGCGGCGATCCCTGCACTGCGGCCCCGACGCCGGATGCGACCGCCTCTCCATCCCTTTCGACCAGCAGCCCTGCCAGCGTCAGATCGACGTCGCGCGGATCCGCCTTGTCCTCTCCCAGCACATAGACGCCGCAGGAGGCGTTGTCGGCAACCGTGTCCTCGATCTTGATGTCCCAGCCGCAGATCCGGCTGTCGACGATTTCGAAACAGGTCCGCACATGATCGGTCGCGCGCAGGACGTCCGTGGCGGTAATCCCCGGCCCTTTCAGGTCCCGCTTCAGCACGAATGCGATTTCCGCTTCCGCCCGCGGCTGGATCAGGCTGTCGAGATCGATGGCCGCTCCATCCTCAAAGGCCATGGCGGATGTGAGCTGGCCGAAATCCGGTTCGAACACGCCAATGGCCTCTTGTATGGCCCGCGACGTGACGCCGATCTTCTTGCCGACGATCGCCTCGCCCGCCCGGACGCGCCGCTCCACGAAATGCGCCTGAATATGATAGGCATCGGTGATCGTGATCCCCGCAACCCGATCGCGCAGGTTGGGGACGGTGGTCCGGTTCAGGAAGGCGTCGTATAGCTCGTCGCCATGGCGTTCCACGGCCGTCTGCTCCAGCGTCCGCGTCACAGCTTCACGCAGATGTTGCGAAGTTCGGTATAGAATTCCAGGCTGTGAACGCCGCCTTCCCGGCCAATGCCCGACTGCTTGGTTCCGCCAAAAGGCGTGCGCAGATCGCGCAGGAACCAGCTATTGACCCAGGTGACTCCGGCCTCCACCGCAGCCGCCACGCGATGCGCGCGCGCAAGGTCACGCGTCCAGATCGTGGCGGCAAGGCCGTAGGGCGTGTTGTTGGCCACGGCCACCGCTTCGGCTTCCGTGTCGAACGGGCGTATGTGACAGCAGGGGCCGAAAATCTCTTCGTTCACGACGGGGCTGTCATCGGGAAGGCCGGTCCAGATCGTCGGCTGAACCCATGCTCCCCCGGCCAGTTCGGCGGGCATGCCCGGAATGCCGCCGCCTGTCACGATCGTGGCGCCATCCGCCCGCGCGCGCTCATAATAGGACAGCACCTTGGCCCGGTGCTCATGCGAGATGAGCGGGCCCAGGCTGGTCGCGGCGTCGTCCGGGTGCCCCGGCCGAAGCGCCTCGACCTTCGCCTTGAGCGCAGCGGCGAAGCGATCGAACAGCGGACGCTCGACCAGCACTTTTTCGGTGCCAAGGCAGACCTGACCGCAGTTCAGGAAAGCGGACCGCATGATGGTGTCGACCGCGCCGTCAAGGTCCGCGTCGGCGAAGATGATCGCGCTGTTCTTGCCCCCCAGTTCGAACGAAACGTCCCGCATGCCTTCGGCCGCAGCCTTCATGATGGCCGTGCCCGTACGCGTCTCGCCGGTGAAAGTGATGGCGTCGACGCCGGGATGGCTGGTCAGGAAAGCGCCCGCGGAATCCGGCCCGAAGCCATGGACGACATTATAGACGCCCTTGGGTATGCCCGCTTCCGCCATGACTTCTCCCAGCAGCGTTGCGCTGCCCGGCGTTTCCTCCGACGGCTTGACGACGACGGTGTTGCCGCAGGCAAGCGCTGGCGCCACTTTCCATGTCATCAGCAGCAGCGGCGCATTCCATGGACAGATGACAGCGATGACGCCCTTGGGCTTGCGGATCGCATAGTTGATGGCACCACCGCCATCGGGCGTTGACGTCTGGAAACTTTCCGCGCCTATATTCCTGACGAGGTCCGCGAAGGCTTTGAAGTTGGCGGCGCCGCGCGGCACGAAAGCATGAGCCATCATGGATCGCGGCTGGCCGGTGTCCGCCATTTCGGCGGCAACGAAATCGTCGAAGCGCCGGGTGATGCCATCGGCAACCGCGCGGACCAGATCGCAGCGCTCGTCCGTCGACAGCGCGCCCCATGGCCCGTGAAGCGCCTGCCGCGCCGCCATGACGGCGGCATCGACGTCCGCACGTCTCCCTTCGGCCACTCGACCGATGAGCGTGCCATCGTGCGGACGCCGATTTTCGAATGACACCTGGCCCACGCTTTCGACGAAACGTCCGTCGATAAAGTGCCTGAAGGCAATCTCCTGCCCGCTTCCCCCAGGTGATCGCACAAGCTCTGCTGCCTGATCCAAGGTCATCCTCCATCAGGAGCGGCTTGATTGATCCGCTCCCTGTCCAATCGAACTAGACCTGTGCGGTGAAACCGTCCAATACCTCTTTTTGCACCGGATGATACGGAAGAGGCATCACATCCTATGTCCCTGAACGCGATCGAACTGCGTCAGCTGCGCTATTTCGTCGCCGTGGTGCGGCAGCGAAGTTTCCGGGGAGCGGCCGCGGTCGTCCATGTCTCGCAACCGCCGCTGACGCGTCAGGTGCAGCAGCTTGAAGACGCGCTTGGCGTGCAATTGCTGATCCGGGGAAGCAAGGGCGTGGAACTGACGCCAGCGGGCGCAACCTTTTATACCGAGGCCTGCAATATCCTGGACCTGATGGATCAGGCGGTCGCCCGCGCGCGGCTGGCGGGGTCAGGCCATCTCGGCAGGCTGGACGTTGGCGTTTTCGGATCGGCGGTGCTGGACGCGGTGCCGCGCATCATCGTCGCATTCCGCACGCTCTATCCGCATGTCGAGGTCGTCCTGCACAACATGGATCGCGAACATCAGGTGCAGGCGCTGCGTGAGCGGCGGATCACCATCGGTTTCAACAGGTTCTTCCGGGACGAAGCGGACCTGACCTGGGAAACCCTGCTGACCGAACCCATGCTGGTCGCCGTTCCTTCAGGCCATCCGCTTGCAAGCCGCGCGGAACTTTCGATCGACGACATAGCGAGCGAGCCGCTGGTATTCTATCCGCGGGTCGAAAGGCCCCAGGGCTTTACCCATTATCTCATGCGCATGTTTCACACGCGCAACATGACGCCCAATATCGTCCAGGATGTGGACGACGTCGTGACCGCCGTCGCGCTGGTGTCGAGCGGCCTTGGCCTGTGCCTGGTGGTCGAATCCGCCCGCAACCTGCAACTGCCGGGGGTATCCTATGTCCGGCTGCGGCGCGAAGACGAAGTGCAGTTCGACCTGAGCATGATCTGGCGGACTGACGATCATTCTCCGCTTCTCAGAGCCTTTCTTGAGGTCGCGCGCGGATGAGCGGGGCTGTGGCGCAATCGCCTTGCGTCGCTTTTTTCAATGACCGCTTTCACCGTCATCCCGCCCCGCACCGGATGAAAGCTGCGCCAGACGCGCTTCCAGCCCCGGCAGGAACAGCGTGGCGGTCATGGCCGCGTGGCGGCGGTTCTGGTCCGGCGTCGGGGCGGCATGGCCCATGATCATCCTGTGCTGCATGTCGACGAGCAGGGCGCCGATATACAGCTTGCCGATGCGATCCGCCTCGGCCGCTGTCATGCCCCGTTCCTGCAACAGCTTCACCAGCGGCCGGCGCAGATATTCCTGCCCCTGCTGCAAGGCCTGTCCCGCTGGAGGAAACTGGCGCGCTTCCCGCATGATGAGAGCGCCCACGGCCATGGCATAATCCGTCGAAAGCTCTCGCAAGACCGCGCGGGAATAAGCGGCCAGGGCGTCCTTCAGGCTGGCCGTGGGATCGATGACATAGCTGGTAAGTTCAACCGCCTGGTCCAGGATCGCCGCTTGCAGCAATGCCGCCTTGTCCGCATGCCATGTATATAATGTGCGTTTCGACACACCCGCCCTGGCCGCGATCGCTTCCATGGTGGCGTGGTGAAAGCCCTTGGCGGCGAACTCCTCGCGCGCGGCGCGCATCACCGCCGCCATCAATTCCTTGCTCTGTTCGGCCGAAGGCCGCCCCACCCTGTGCACAGGCGGCAATGTGCTGATGTCTGCGGACGTCATTCCGCAGCGCCCCTTGTTACCGGCATTGTCGCCTCTCCCCTTTTTGCGGCCAGACTATTGCGCGCCGCCGCGCAAGGCAAGAAATGCAGCGCCCTCCCTTTTAGATTCCGGCGCGATCCCCACATGCCCCTCATGATCCTTTCGCCCCAGCCCGTTCCGCCCGCGCCGCGAACCCCGTCATGACCATGGGGTTCGACAACAGCTATGCGCGCCTGCCCGATCGCTTCTTCGCGCGGGTGCCGCCCATGCAGGCCCCTCAGCCAGCGCTGATCCGCGTCAATGAAGCGCTCTGCGCCGATCTTGGCATCGACCCGCAATGGCTGGCGGGCGAAGAAGGGCTGCGCATGCTGGCGGGTCAGTCGATCGCGCCGGGATCGGAGCCGATCGCCACCGCCTATGCCGGGCATCAGTTTGGCAATTTCGTGCCCCAGCTTGGCGATGGCCGCGCCATCCTGCTGGGCGAGGTAATCGGCGCGCAGGGCCAGCGGCGCGACGTTCAGTTGAAAGGCGGCGGCCGTACCCCCTTTTCCCGTGGCGGAGACGGCCGCGCCGCCCTTGGCCCGGTGCTGCGCGAATATCTGGTGAGCGAGGCGATGGCGGCGATGGGCATCCCCACCACCCGCGCCCTTGCCGCCCTGACCACGGGCGAGCCCGTCTACCGGGAAACGGCGCTGCCCGGCGCGGTGCTGGCGCGTGTCGCCTCCAGCCATATCCGGGTCGGCACCTTCCAATATTTCGCCGCCCGCCGGGACGTGGACGGGCTGCGCATTCTGGCCGACCATGTCATCGCCCGCCATTATCCCGATGCCGCCGATGCGCCCCGCCCCTATCGAGCGCTGCTGGACCGGGTGATCGCGGGTCAGGCCGACCTTATCGCGCGCTGGATGCTGGTGGGCTTCATCCATGGCGTGATGAACACGGACAATATGTCGGTCGCCTGCGAAACGATCGACTATGGCCCCTGCGCCTTCATGGACAGCTATGATCCGGCCACGGTCTTCAGTTCGATCGATCATGCTGGACGCTACGCCTATGGCAATCAGCCGGGCATCGGCCTGTGGAACCTCACCCGCTTCGCCGAAACGCTGCTGCCGCTGCTGGACGCGGATGAAGCGAAGGCGATCGCCGATGCGGAAGAGGCGCTGTCGTTCTACGCGCCGCGCTTCCTCGATACGCAGTTGCGGGGTTTCCGCGCCAAGCTCGGCCTTGGCCAGGAGAGGGAGGGGGACGCTGAGTTCCTGACCGGATTGCTCGACGCCATGACGGCCAATCAAGTGGACTTCACCCTGTTCTTCCGCTGCCTGGCCGATGCGATCGAGCCGGGTCAGGGCGACGAGCCGGTGCGCGAACTGTTCGTCGACCCGCTTGCCGCCGACGAACTGCTGGCGCGCTGGCGCGATCGTTCCGCCAGCGAGCAAGGCCCAGCCGCCGAACGCCGCGATGCCATGCGCCGGGTCAACCCCGCCTTCATCCCGCGCAACCATCGGGTGGAGGAGATGATCCGCGCGGCGGTGGACAAGGGCGACTTCGCTCCTTTCGAACGGCTGCTGCACATAGTGTCGCATCCGTTCGAGGATCAGCCGGAAAACCAAGCCTATGCCGCGCCGCCGCTGGAGCATGAGCGGGTGCTGGCGACCTTCTGCGGCACCTGACGCCGGGCCATCTGCGTCGGCCGTTCGCCCAGCGAAGTCGAAGGGCCGAGGGAGCGCGGCGCCTCGCCATGCTCAGTGAAGGGATTCGACTTCGCTCAGCCCGAACGGTTCCTGTTCAAGGCGCGACGGTCAAACAATCCCCGCGCCCAGACCCACAGGCTTGCGCTCCTGCGCCTTGCGTTCGCGCCATTTGCTCTGGCGATAGACCGACAGCATGTCGATCGCGCCGCCCGCTTCCATGCGCGCCATCGCCAATATGGGCGCGACATCGACATTATAGGCGCGGCGCAACGCCTGGAACGCCATCATCGTGTCATTGCCCTCCTGCGCGGCGTGCAGCGCCTCGCGGTCGACCAGCAGCGCCTTGGCGAAGCAAGCCGCGATGGTTTCGGCCGACGACAGCATGGATTCGATCGGGTCGGTCACATTGTGCGACTGGTCGATCATGTAGCTGGGGTTGAAGCCGTCGCGCGGGTGCAGTTCCGCCTCGACCAGTTCATTGAACACCAGGAACAGCTGGTGCGGGTTGATCGACCCGGAATCGAGGTCGTCGTCGCCATATTTGCTGTCGTTGAAGTGGAAGCCGCCCAGCTTGCCGAAGCGGTGCAGGCGCGCCACGATCTGTTCGATATTGACGTTGGGCGCATGGTGGCCAAGGTCGACAAGGCACTTCGCCTTGGGCCCCAGTTCCTGTGCCGCCAGGATGGACGAACCCCAATCGGAAATGACCGTCGAATAAAAGGCTGGCTCGAACATCTTATGCTCCAGCAGCATCCGCCAGTCGTCGGGCAGCGCGGCATAGACCTGCGCCGCCGCCTCAAGATAACGGTCGAGGCTGCGGCCAAGATCCTGCTGCCCCGGAAAGTTCGTGCCGTCGCCGACCCAGACGGTGAGGTCGGTCGATCCGAGTTGCTTGCCGATCTCGATGCATTCGATGTTATGTTCGACCGCCTGCGCGCGCGTTTCGGCGATTGTGGAGGAAAGCGACCCGGTGGCGTAGCTGTGCGCCTGATCCTTCTGGTCCTGGAACGTGTTGGAATTGACCGCGTCGAAGCCCAGGCCAAGGCTCGCCGCCTCCTGCCGCAGGCCCGCATAGTCGGACACCTTGTCCCACGGGAAATGCGGCGACACGCGCGGGGTCACGCGCGACAGCTGGTTGATGACGGCGCAATCCTCCAGCTTTTCATGGATGGTGGTCGGCTCGCCCGGAATCGGGAATTTGGCGAAGCGGGTGCCGCCCCGGCCAGCGCCCCAGCTCGGCACCGCGACCGAAAAGCCAGCGACCCGGCCCTTGATCGCGTCGATGTCGATGCCGCGCCGGTCGAGCTGGCGGCCCAGCGCCGCATAATCTTCCTCCAGCGCGGCGGTTTCACGCGCATTGGCCTCTGCAATCAGTTCGTCGGAAAGGGGCAGGTTCGTCGTCATGATGATCTCACTTCTTGGTCTGGCTTCCGAGGAAGCCCTGCATGGCCATCCATGCGTGGAACTCATCCATCAGCAGCGTGGTGGTGGTGCCGGGACGGCCAAGGCCGAACCCGTGATAGCCCTTTTGATAGGCGTGGATTTCCACCGGCCGCTTCGCCTTGTGCCAGGCTTCGGCGATGGGGAAACCCATGGTGGGGAACAGCTGGTCGTCCATCGCGATCGCGTTGAACATGGGCGGCGCGTCGGCAGGCACGGCGACGGCAGCCTGCGGCCCGTAGATATAGCCGAAGAAAGCGGGCCGCTCGGCAGCAGGGGCTTGCAGGACCACATTCAGCGCCGTCATCGCCCCGGCGGAAAAGCCGATCATGCCGACCCGCGCGGGATCGACGCCCCATTTCGCGGCATCGGTTCGCACCATGCGCAGGGCAGCGATCGCGTCTGCGGTCGCTTCGGGCTTTTCCAGCTTCGCCGCGCCCGGCCCGCCGCGCACGGCCGCGCCGATCCTGGCCGCCATTTCCCGCATCGCTTCCTTCTGGTCGGCGGGGGTCGGGATCAGGCGGTATTTCAGGACGAAGGCGGCAATGCCGCGGTCGGCCAACTGCCGGGCGACCTTATAGCCTTCATGATCCATGGACAGCATCATGAAGCCGCCGCCCGGCGCGACGATCACCGCCGCGCCATTGGCCTTGCCCGCTTCCGGCAGGACCGGCGTCAGCGTGGGAACGGTGACGTTGCGCACCGAACGGCCCTCGCCCGGATTGATGTTCCAGATTTCGGTTTCGGCGGCCTTGCCCTGCTTGCCCCTGGCTGGCGGATAGAGCGGGATCGCGCCCGGCTCCGCCATGCTGGCTGGCGCGGGCGAAGCAACGGTCGGCTTTGCCCTGACCGCCTGCGCCGCCGCCCCTCCCGTCTGCACCATGGCGAGAGCGGCCAGCATCCAGCCGGTCCGCGCCTTCCATGTCCTTGCCAATGTCATCCCATCCTCTCCCTTGCTGCTTAGCGGGTGAAGGCCTGGGCGTTCCCCGCATCGACGTTGATCATGTTGCCGGTCGATTTTGCCGACATATCCGACGCAAGGAAATAGACCGCTTCGGCAATGTCGGACGGCAGCACGTCGCGCTTCAGCATGGAGCGCTGGCGGTAATGTTCCTCCAGTTCCTTGCCCGAATCGATGCCGTGCGCACCGGCGCGTTCCTTGCGCCAGTCGCCGTCCCAGATCTTGGACCCCTTGATGACGGCATCGGGATTGACGACGTTCACGCGGATGCCGGACGGCGCGCCTTCCAGCGCCAGGCAGCGGGCGAGGTGGTTGGCCGCCGCCTTGGCCGACGCATAAGCCGACGCATTGGTCGCGGCGGCGACGCCATTCTTCGACCCGATGAACACGATCGACGTGCCGCCCTGCTCCTTCATCCGCTTCATCATCGGGAAGGCGGCGCGCGCGGTCAGGAAATAGCCTTCCGCCAGCACGTCATAATTTTTCCGCCACAGCGCGACGGTGGTTTCCTCGATCGGCGCGGAAGAGGCGATGCCCGCATTGGCGACGAGGATGTCGAGGCCGCCAAATTCGCGCGCACAGGCGTCGAACGCGGACTGCACCTGCGCTTCGTCTGTCACGTCCACCACGGCGGCGCGCACGACATCCTTGCCGAACTGCCTGGCGAAACCGGCGCGGACTTCCTCCACGGCGGCGGCGTCACGATCAGCCAGCATCACGCAGGCGCCGTCCGCCATCAGGCGCGCAGCCGTCGCCGCGCCGATGCCGCCTGCGCCGCCCGTCACCAGCGCGATCTTGCCGACCAGCGGCTTGGGTTTGGGCATGCGCTGGAGCTTCGCTTCCTCCAACAGCCAATATTCGATGTCGAACGCTTCCTGTTCATCGAGCGCGATATAGTCGCCGATCGCTTCGGAACCGCGCATCACGTTGATGGCGTTGCCGTAGAACTCACCGGCAAGGCGCGCGGTGGTCTTGTCCGTGGCGAAGGTGAAGCGGCCGATCCCCGGCACCAGCACCACGACCGGGTTGGAATCGCGCATCGCAGGCGAATTGCCGCGCTTGCAGCGCTCGTAATAGGCGCTGTAGAGCTTGCGGTAATCCTCGATCTTCTGCGCCAGATAGGCGTCGTCCTGCAAGCGCGCGGGGTCCAGCGTCAGCGGCGCGATCTTGGTGCGCAGGAAATGGTCGGGGCAGGACGTGCCGAGCGCGGCCAGCCGTTCGAAATCCACCGAACCCACGAATTCCAGCGCTTCGGCATCGTCGGAAAAGTGGCCAAGCTTGCTGCGCGCGCCAGTCATGAAGCCGCGCAGGCGGGGCATCAGGTCGGCGGCGATGGCGGCGCGGTCCGGGTTGGGCGCGACCTTCCGGCCCCCGAAGGCAGGCTTGCCCGCCAGCTTCGCATTGAGGTAGCTTGCCGCGTCGGCGATCAGCTGCACCGTATGTTCGTAGCAGCCCTTGGCCGTGTCCGCCCAGCAGATGATGCCATGGCCCGCCAACATCACGCCTTCGATGCCCGGATTGGCTTTAACATAATCGCGCAGCTGCACGCCCAGCGTGTAGCCCGGACGCTTCCAGCCCAGCCACCCGATCTTGCCGCCCCAGATTTCCTTCGTCGCAGCCTCGCCGCCCGACGACGCCGCCAGCGCGATGATCGCGTCGGGGTGAACATGGTCGACATGGGCGAAGGGCAGCAGCGAATGGAGCGGCGTGTCGATCGACGCGGCCCGGCTGTTCAGGTTGAAGGTGCAGTGCGGCAGATAGCCGACCATCTTGTCGTCATCCTGCTCGCCGCCATAATGCTTCTCCAGGCTCAGCAGCTTGTCCTGATACAGGGTCGCAAAGCCGTCCAGCTTCATCGAACCGATGTCGCCGCCCGAACCCTTGACCCACAGCACCTCCACCTGCTCGCCGGTCAGCGGATCGGTTTCCATGATCTTGGCCGAAGTGTTGCCGCCGCCGAAATTGGTGACGGTCAGGTCGGAACCCAACAGGTTGGAACGGTAGAGCAGCAGTTCGGCCGGACTCATCGAAGCGGCCGCCGAATCATCCCACCGGCTGGTGGGGACGGCGAAGGGAATGGCGAAATCTGCGGCGTTGGTCGGAGCGTTCATGGGATACCTTCAGCTGTGAAGCGATGTGCAGCGTGAAGCCTTGCTATCATTTTCACTGGAAATGATCAATCACGATTGATAATGATCACTTTCAATAACCCGTTTCGGGAGGGATGCAGTTGGATTCAGGTGCCTACATCGTCATCGACTTAGGCAAGACGCTCAGCAAGGTCAGCCTCTGGTCGCGTGACGGGCGAATGCTGGACCGGCAGACGCGTCCCAACAGCCTGTGCGAGGTCGATGGCGTCCGCCGCCTGGACGCCGATGGCATAGGGTCCTGGCTGCTCGACATGCTCGCCCGCCACGCCGGTCAGCCGGTGGAGGCGATCATTCCGGTTGGCCACGGCGCCGCCGTCGCCGCCCTTACCGGATATGGGGAAGGAACGCCCGGCACGCTCGCCTTCGCGCCCTTCGACTATGAGCAGGCGATCCCGGCCGAGGTGATGGCCGCCTATCGCGAGCAGCGGGACGCCTTCGCCATCACCGGATCGCCCGCCCTGCCGGACGGCCTCAACCTCGGCAGCCAGATCTGGTGGATGGACCAGATTCATAGCGAAGAGATGCGCGGCGCGACGTTGCTGCCCTGGGCGCAATATTGGGCCTGGTTCCTGACCGGCCGCGCGGTCAGCGAAGTGACCAGCCTTGGCTGTCATACCGACCTGTGGGCGCCTGCCAGCGGCGGCCTTTCCCCCATGGCCGTGCGGCTTGGCTGGGCCGATCGCTTCGCGCCGGTGGTCAGCGCGGCTGACACGGTCGCGACCCTCTCTCCCGCGATCGCCGAGCGCACGGGACTGCCGAAGACGGTGAAGGTGCTCGCAGGCCTGCACGATTCCAACGCCGCCCTGCTCGCCGCGCGCGGTTTCCCGGAGATCGCCCGCAACGAAGCGACGGTGCTGTCCACCGGCACCTGGTTCATCGCCATGCGCCTGCCCGCCCAGCCCGTCGATACGGCATCGCTGCCCGAAGCGCGCGACTGCCTCGTCAATGTCGATGCCTATGGCAAGCCGGTGCCCTCCGCCCGCTTCATGGGCGGACGCGAGATCGAGACGCTGATCGAGATCGATACGCGCCGCGTCGACATCAAGCCTGACCAGCCCGCCCTGCTCGCCGCCGTCGAGCGGCTGCTGGCGGACAAGGTGATGATCCTGCCGACGCTCGCCCCCGGCTTCGGCCCTTTCCCGCAAATGGAATGCCGCTGGGTCAACCGGCCAGACGACTGGTATGCGCGCCGCGCCGCCGCCTGCCTTTATGCCGCGCTGGTCGCCGACTGCTCGCTCGACCTTATCGGCGCGCAGCAGCGGCTGCTGGTCGAAGGGCGTTTCGCCGAAGCCGAAGTGTTCGTGCGCGCGCTCGCCGCATTGCGGCCGGGGACGCAGGTCTATACAGCCAACGCCCATAATGACGTGTCCTTCGGCGCGTTGCGCCTGATCGATCCCGCGCTTGAACCGAGTGGCTCCCTCCGCAAGGTGGAGCCGCTGCCCGGCGACCTGTCCGCCTACCGCGCCGGGTGGCGCGCCGAACTGGAGGCCTTTGCATGATCGCCGCATCGGTCAGCGACTTTCGCGAACTGGCGCGCCGCCGCCTGCCGCATTTCCTGTTCGAATATATCGATGGCGGCTCCTATGCCGAAGTGACGCTGCGCCGCAATGTCGCCGATCTGGAAGCGATCGCGCTGCGCCAGCGCGTGCTGCGCGATATGTCCAGCCTGGACCTGACCACCGAACTGTTCGGGCAGAAGCTGGCCATGCCGGTCGCGCTCGCCCCCATCGGCCTTGCGGGCATGAACGCCCGGCGCGGCGAGTGCCAGGCAGCGCGCGCGGCGGACAAGGCGGGCATACCCTTCACCCTTTCGACCGTGTCGGCCTGCGCCCTGTCCGAAGTCGCGAGCGCGGCCGCCCGCCCCTTCTGGTTCCAGCTCTACATGATCCGCGACCGCGCCTTCATGCGCGATCTGATGGCGCAGGCGGTGGAGGCGCAATGCTCCGCCCTCGTCTTCACGGTGGACATGCCCGTGCCGGGCAGCCGTTACCGCGACTATCATTCGGGCCTTGCGGGCGCGGCCGGGCTGCGCGGCGCGATGCGGCGGACCATTCAGGGGGCGATGAAGCCGGACTGGGCCTGGGACGTGGGCATTCGCGGCCGTCCCCACGCGCTCGGCAATGTCGCGCCCGTGCTGAAGGGCAAGACCGGCATCGAGGATTTCTTTGCCTGGATGCGCGAGAATTTCGATAATTCCATAAGCTGGCGCGACCTGGATTTCATCCGCTCCGAATGGAAAGGGCCGCTGATCATCAAGGGGCTTCTGGACCCGGAGGATGCGAAGGAAGCCGCCGCCATCGGCGCTGACGGCATCATCGTGTCCAACCATGGCGGGCGGCAGCTTGACGGCGTGCTGTCCACCGCCCGCGCGCTGCCCCCCATTGCCGATGCGGTGGGCGACCGGCTGACCATATTGGCCGATGGCGGCGTCCGGTCGGGCCTGGACGTTGTGCGCATGCTGGCGCTGGGGGCGAAGGGCGTGCTGCTGGGCCGGGCCTGGGTCTTCGCGCTGGCGGCCAAGGGGCAGGCGGGCGTGGAGCAGATGCTCGCCCTTATCGAGGCGGAAATGCGCGTCGCCATGACGCTGACCGGCATGAAATCCATCGGGGAAATAGACCGCACCGCACTGGCGGGCGGCTGAGACAGAACAGACAAGAGGGAGACAGGATCAATGGGCGGCAATCCGGCGCTGGGCGTCATATTCCACTGGCTGGGCGGCTTCGCCTCCGCCAGCTTCTACGTGCCGTACAAGCGGATCAACCGCTGGTCGTGGGAGGTGTTCTGGCTGGCGGGCGGCCTGTTTTCCTGGGCGATCGCGCCCTGGATTTTCGCCTCGCTCCAGACCAGCGACCTTCTGGGCGTGCTGTCCGCCACCCCGCGCGAAACATTATTCTGGTGCTGGTTCTGGGGCGCGATGTGGGGCTTTGGCGGCCTGACCTTCGGCCTCACCATGCGCTATCTTGGCCTGTCGCTGGGCATGGCGGTGGCGCTGGGCCTGACAACGGTGATCGGCACGCTTGGGCCGCCCATCTTCCGCGGCACGATAGGGGAGATCGCATCGACCATCAGCGGCCAGCTCACGCTGCTCGGCATCCTCATCACCCTGACCGGCATCGTCGTCGTCGCCCGCGCGGGCAAGGCGAAGGAGCGGGATCTGGCGGGCGCGCAGTCCGAAGGCGTGGCTGAGTTCAACCTGAAAAAGGGCATCCTCATCGCCATCTTCTCCGGCGTGATGTCGGGCTGCTTCGCCTGGGGCCTGGACGCGGGCCAGCCGATCCGCGACCTGTCGCTGGCGGCGGGAACCGATCCGCTGAGCCAGGGCCTGCCCGTGCTGTGCGTGGTGCTGGCAGGGGGCCTTACCACCAACGCGCTGTGGTGCGCCTATCTGATCGCCCGGAACAAGAGCGCGGCGCAGTTCTTCGGCGCGCCTTCCGACCCCGAAAATGGCGGCCGCGCGCCATTGCTCACCAACTATCTGCTGGCGGCGCTGGGCGGCACGCTCTGGTACTTCCAGTTCTTCTTCTACACGATGGGCGAAAGCCAGATGGGCCGCTACGGCTTTTCATCCTGGACGCTGCACATGGCGTCGATCATCCTCTTTTCGACCCTTTGGGGCTTTGCCCTGCGGGAATGGAAGGGCGCAAGCCGCAGCACGCGGCGGACGGTATGGACCGGCATCGGCCTGCTCGTCGGCGCTACCGTGGTGATCGGCGCAGGCAATATGCTGGGGGTGTCGGCGGCTCATTAGCGGCACCCCCCTCCCGCACAAGAGCGAAGGACGAGACGGACGAAATGCATGCGGCGGAACGCGAAAGCCTGATCCTGGAATCGCTGCGCCTCAGCGGGTTCATTTCCTATCGCGATCTGGAGGCGCAGCTGGACGCTTCCCCGGCGACGATCCGCCGCGACCTCAGCCGTTTGGAGGAACATGGCCATATCGTCCGCGTCCATGGCGGGGCGAAGATCGCCGCGCCCGCCGCCAACGCCGCGCCCGAACCGCAGAGCCGCCTGACCGGCACGCCCTTCGACCAGTCGATCACGCAGAATCTGGCGCGGAAACAGGCGATCGGCCGCGCCGCCGCCGCCCTGTGCGAGCCCGGCGAGGGCATCATGATCGACGGCGGCACGACCACCTTGCAGATGTGCCCCTGTCTGGAGGGCCTAGACCTTCAGGTGCTCACCAATTCGCTGCACATCGTCAACGCGCTGCTGCCCCAGGCGGGCACGCGCATCCTGCTGCCGTCCGGCACGCTGTTCCGCGAGCAGAACATCATCCTCGCTCCAGCAGGGGAGGACAGCATGCCGCGCTTCCACGCGCCCAAGCTGTTCATGGGCGCCGCCGCCGTCGGCCCGCGCGGCGTGATGCAGCAGGACGTCATCCTCGTCGCGGCCGAACGGCGGCTGGTGGACAGGGCCGAACAGGTCATATTGATGGTCGACAGTTCGAAATTCGTCTCTTCATCCGGCGCGATCGTATGCGGGCTGGACGAGGTGGACACCCTCATCACCGACAGCGGCATCGATCCGCAAGCCGCCGACATGGTGCGCCGCGCGGGGATCGAACTCATCATCGCGCAGGATTGAGCGGCCTGTCCCGAGATTTGCTCCTGTGCGACGGGCCAGTTCAGGCGTCGGCCCAGCGGCGCAGCAGATTATGGTAGACGCCGGTCAGCCGGATGATCTCCGCATTGTCGTGGCCCATCGTCACCGCCAGCGCCTGGATGCTGCTGTCGAGGTCGAACAGCGTCTGCCGTGCAGCGTCGTCACGGACCATGGATTGCAGCCAGAAGAAACTCGCCACCCGGCGGCCGCTGGTCACCGGATTGACCCGGTGCAGCGATGAGGAGGGATAAAGCACCGCATGACCGGCGGGCAGCTTCACCTGTTGCGCGCCGAACTGGGTTTCCACCGCCAGTTCGCCGCCGATGTAGCTGTCAGGATCCTCCAGAAAGACGGTCATCGACAGGTCCGACCGCACGCGAAAGCCGGTTCCCGCCTGGATACGCACTGCGTTATCGACATGGATGCCGAACGCCTGGCCGCCCGCATAGCTGTTGAACAGGGGCGGAAAGATTCTGAGCGGCAGCGCGGCCGCGATGAACAACGGGTTGCGGCTCAGCGCCTCAAGGATCATCTGCCCCGCCTGCCGCGCTTCGGGCGAGTCTTCGGGCAGTTGCAGGTTGTTCTTGGCCAGCGCGGACTGATGGCCGGACGTCACGTTTCCGTCCACCCATTGCGCGGCGTCGATCAGCGCGCGGATATCCTTGAGCTGCCGCGCATCGAGCAGTTCGGAAATGATCGTCAGCATGAATTATCTCCGCCCCCGCGCCGTGCCAGCCCCGTTATTGCGAACGGTTTTCAAAGTCAATTCCATGCCGTTGCGGTTGCTGTCCGCGACATGGCTCAGCGCCATGACCGCCCTATCCCACGCCGGTAATTTGAGGTAAGATGAGGCCAAATAAAATGCGTGAGAGGATCGATGAGTCTGCTCGCTCGCTGTCTGGATTGGCTTTGCCGCCTGTTTGAACCGGCGGCGCAGGACGAGTCCATCGTCAATCATTTCATATGCGGTTCGCGCGAGCCACCCACCGACGCCTGAGCTGGCACGCAGCCCGATGCGCCACTCGGCGGCGCCAATCCATGCGGAGCGATAACCCGGGCAATGCAGGCGCGTGCAGTCGCCCATCATTGCCCGGGAAAACATTGTCCTGAAATCCCGTGGAGGATGACAACGTTGTCTCACCGCTCTATAGCGGCCTGCGATAGGGATCAAGAGGCTTTTCGCATGGAACGGGACCGGAGTGGCGCAGCTTGACGCATATATCGCTGGCGATCGGCATGGTTCGGCAGAATAGCCCGGATTTCCGCTGGCATGCCGTAATTCCCTTGCATTGCAATGCTGACGCCTGCCTCCATCATCCCGCAATTCCGAACAGCCATTTCCATGTCCAGCATCCGTGACGTCGCCGCCTTTGCGGGCGTTTCGATCAAGACCGTGTCCCGCGTTATCAATAATGCGCCCAATGTCAGCCGCGATCTGCGCGACCGCGTCGCCGCCGCGATCAAGGCGCTCGACTACCGCCCCAATCAGGCGGCGCGCCGCCTTGCGGGCGGACGCTCCTTCCTGATCGCCTTCCTCTACAACAACCCCGCGCCGGGCTATGGCGGCGGCATTCAGGCGGGGGCCGCGAATCGCTGCCGCGAACTGGGCTATCATCTGGTCGTCGAACCGATTTCGCTGTCGGGCGAGGAACGGTTCGAAGTGCTCGACCGCCTCGTCGCCGCGTTACGGCCCGATGGCGTGTTCCTCACCCCGCCGCTTTCGGACGATGTACAGATGCTGCGCCGCCTGTCCGAACTCAACCTGCCCTGCGCGCGCATCGCAGGATCGGTCATGTCGCCCAGCTTCAACATCCCCACGCCGGAGCGGTCCGCCGGGCGGATGGTGGCCGATCATCTCATCGGCCTGGGGCACAGGCGCATCGGCGTCATCTGCCCGCCCGTCAGCCATCGCGCGGCCCAGCGCCGGGTGGACGGGTTCAGGGACGGCCTGACCGCCGCCGGGATCGCCATGGACGAGCAGATGTTCGTCGAGGGCGCGTTCGATTTCGCATCGGGCATCAGCGGGGGCGAAGCGCTGCTGGGCCTGCCTCACCCGCCCACCGCCATCTTCGCCACCAATGACGACATGGCGCTGGGCGTGCTGACCCTGGCCCACCGGCGCGGGCTGCGCCTGCCGGCCGACCTGTCCGTGGTCGGCTTCGACGATACGCCGGGCAGCCTTACCACCTGGCCGCCGCTCACCACCGTGCGCCAGCCGCTCGACGCCATGGGCCGCGCCGTTGTCGACGCCCTGGTGGAAGGACTGGCGGATGCGCCATCCTTCCGCTTCGAACTGGTGAAGCGGGACAGCAGCGGCCCCGCGCCCGGCCGATAGCCGCCGCGCCGCCGCCGCTCAGCCGCGCGCCGCCTTGCGCCCCGCCTGCCGCCCGAAGAAGGTGCAGTCGGCAAGGCTGAGGCCCGAACTATAGCCATGGCCCCAGGCGGGCAGGCTGGACGTGCACCGGCCCGCCGCGAACAGGCCCGGCACCGGCGCGCCGCCATGGTCCAGCACCTCGCCATCGACCGAGGTACGCAGCCCGCCCAATGTGAAGAAGCTGAAATAGCTGTTCTGGAAATTCAGCTCCAGCGCCACGAACGGCCCCTGATCCAGCGGCGTCAATATGGGCGGCTTCTTGTGGAACAGCGGGTCGCGCCCTTCCGCCGCATGGGTGTTGTAGAAGGCCATGGTCGCCGACAACGTGCCCGGCGCCATATCCAGCTCGGCTTCGACCTCTTCCCATGTCTCGCCCGTCCCGGCGATGGTGATGCCCGCCATTTCCAGCGGCTGGTCGAAATGGGCGATGTCCAGCAGCAGATAGACGCGATCCCCCATCTGATCGACGGCGACCCGGCTCACCCGGCCATGATAGCAATCCTCGTTGATGAAGCGCTGGCCCGCCTGGTTGACGAACACGCCATGCGCCTGCGGTTCGGGCATGGTCCAGGGGCAGGTGGTGAAAAACTGCTCCATATGGATCGCGTCGCCGCCAGCGCCCACGCCCATTTCGATGCCGGAACCATCGTCCTGATCGCCGATCGGGCTGCTGATCTTGAAGGTTTCGGGGCAATAGCGCCGCCTCATGTCTTCGTTGAAGACGAAGCCGCCGGTGCACAGCACCACGCCTTTCGCGGCGCGGACGAAGCGGTTCACATTGTCGATGCGCACCCCCACGCCCACGCCCCGCCGGTCCTCATCCTGCACCAGCGCGACGGCGCGGGCGTCGGTCACCACCTCCACGCCCAGGGCGCGGGCGCGGCTTTCCAGCAGGTCGACCAGCGGACGCCCGCCGCCCCAGCCCACATGCTGGATGACATGGCCGCGCGGCGCTGGCCTGGCAATGTCGCAAAACGGCCAGGCCGCCTCGCTTCCCGACCACATCAGCGTCGAATCATCGACCGGCTCGATATGCTTTCCGGGCAGGTAATTGCCGCGATAGGGAATGCCCTGTTCCTTCAACCAGCCATAATGCGCCAGGGATTCGCGCGCGTAGAGATCGCATTTGGCTTCGTCGGCACACGGACCGCCTGCCGCCTTCAGATAGGCGGCCATATCCTCGGTGCTGTCCTCGAACCCGGCCGCCCGCTGCGCGTCGGTTCCGCCGCTGCCGCCGATATAGATTTCGCCGCCGGACAGGGCCGATGCCCCGCCGCTTCCCGATCCACGTTCGAACAGCATGACCCGCGCGCCAGCCAAGGCGCCCTCGATCGCCGCGCAGGCGCCCGCCGCGCCAAATCCGATCACGGCGATATCGGTTTCATGGTCCCAGGCCTGAACCGCTGAGGCCGGATAGGGTCGGTGAAGCGACACGTCAGTCACTGGCATACTCCATTGGGCCGCAGGGGTTGCGGCAGTTCATAGGGGAAGAAGGCGCGCCGGATCATCCAGCCACCGTATAGCCGCCATCGACATACAGCGTCTGTCCGGTGATCCAGCTCGCCGCCGGGCTCGTCAGGAACAGGATGGCGTTGGCGATATCCTCCGGCTGGCCAAGGCGGCCGAGCGGCGTGCGGGCGAGGGTGGGCTCCAGCCATTCCGCCTGCTGGAACGTGCCCGCCGTCATCCCGCTCAACGTCAGGCCCGCCGCCACGGCATTGGCCCTGACGCCGCGCGCGCCCCATTGGACGGCCATCGTCCGCGTCAGCCCGACCAGCCCCGTCTTGGCCGCGCCGTAACCGGGCACCACGCCAATGCCGAAAAAACTGCTCATCGACCCGATGCCGATGACGGACCCGCCGCCTGCCAGCTTGCTTTCGGCCAGCAGGTCCACCGTCCGGCGGGCCATGCGAAAGGCCGAATTGAGCAGCATGTTCACCGCCCGGTCGAAAATCTCCGGCTCCCATTCGTCGAGGCCAAGGCTGGGCAGCGCTATCCCGGCATTGTTGATCAATATGTCCAGCCGGGGCAGCGCCGCCGCGACGCTATCGATATTCGCGGCGTCTTCCACATCGAGTTGAAGATAGCGGAAGCCCGAAAGGTCCGCGTCGTAATCGGCGGCGCTGCCGCGCGTGCCGGTGATGGTCACGTCCGCACCGGCGTTACGATAGGCCGCCGCCGTCGCCGCGCCGATCCCGCTCGTCCCGCCGGTGACGAGGACATGGGCGCCGCCATAATCATAAACGGGCGATGTCATCATCTCTCCTTTGTCCCCCCGGCGAACGGCGCGACGAGCGCAGCGACCATCATCGCCTCCAGATCGCCGGTGAACCTGCCCAGACTGGCTTCGTTAAGATCGCCCGATGCCTCAAGCAGATGAGAATAGTCGGCCAGGCCGTGATAGAGCATCACCCCGGCGATGATGAGGCGGCGTTCCGCCACGTCCGGCGGGATCGCCCGCGCGCTCAGCGCCAGGTTCAGCATGCGGCTCAGCCGTTCCGTAAAGGGCGCGGCAAAGGGCGCGGAACCGGCGCGGTGCATGCCGATGGTATGCACCGCCACCAGCTGGGCATTGAGGCGGACGAACGCCTTGCCCCCATCGGGATCGAGCAGCTTTGCCGCGACCGGCCGCACGAAAGCGGCCACCACCTGCTCGATCGCCGGAACGCCGCCGCCTGCCTCCATCTCGTCGAACAGCCTGTCGCGCTGCCGGGCGATGCCGGGAACATGCTTGTCCAGGATCGCCTGGATCAGTCCGTCCTTGTTGCCGAAATGATATTGGCAGGCGCTTCCATGCCTCTGCCCGGCGGCCTTGTTGATCTCGTTCAGCGAGACAGCCTGAACGCCCCGTCCAGCGAACAGCCGCTCCGCCACGCCGATCAGCTTCGCGCGCGTGGCCCCGCTGCGCGGCGATGCGGCCGCCGCTGGCTGCTGAGGCTGTGCCTCGTCCGCAGTAACGGCCCCTCCCGCCCGCAACATGACGCCCTCTCGCTAGTTAGTGAGACCGCACTAATTTTACCGTGAGGGCTTGGCAAGCGCCTTGTGGGAGAGGCCGCGAAAACAGGACGCTCGGTCTACCCGGCCATGTCCTCCAGCTCGCGCCCCTTGGTTTCATGCACCAGCGCACGGACGAAGAAGAAGGAGACGGCGGCGAAGAAGGCATAGCCGGTATAGGTGATCGCCAGCCCCGGCGACACCGCCAGCGCCGGAAAGCTGACGGATATCGCCGCATTGGCCATCCACTGCGCGAAGCCTGAGACGGCGAGGCCCGATCCCCGGATCTGGTTGGGGAACATCTCGCCCAGCATCACCCACATGATCGGCCCCCAGCTCAGGTTGAAGAAGATCACGTAGAGATTGGCCGCGATCAGCGCGATCACGCCATTATTGCCCGGCAGCGACACCGCGCCGTCCGCGCCCGTCACCGCGGTCGAAAAGGCATAGGCGACCACGGCCAGCGTCACCGCCATGCCCGCCGATCCGATCAGCAGCAGCGGCTTGCGCCCGACCCGGTCGACAAGGGCGATGGTGGCCAGACACGCGCCGATCGAAAGCACGCCGGACAGAATATTGGTCTGCAAGGCATAGTCTTCGGAAAAGCCGACCGCTTCCCACAGGGTCGCGCCATAATAAAAGACGACGTTGATGCCGACCAACTGCTGGAACACGGCAAGGCCGATGCCGGTCCACACGATCGGCCGGATCCTTCCGCTGCTCTTGTCGATCAGGTCGGACAGTTTGGGGCGATGATGATCCGCAGCCAGACTGCCGCGTATTTCCACGACCTTGCGCGCCGCCGCTTCGGGTCCGAAGAGGCGCGTCAGCACCGCCTGCGCCTCTGCTTCGCGGCCGCGCGCGACAAGGTAGCGGGGACTTTCCGGGATCACCAGCAGGGCAAGGAAGTAGATGGCGGCGGGGATCGCTTGCAGCCAAAACATCCAGCGCCACGCCGGAAAGCCCATCCACAGTTCGGCCGTGGAGCCACCGGCATGGCGGGCAAGCACGAAATTGGCGACGAACGCGCCGGTCAGGCCGGTGATGATCATCACCTGCTGCACGCTCGACAGCCGCCCGCGCACCGCCGCTGGCGTGACTTCGGAAATATAGACGGGGGAAATGACGCTCGCCGCGCCGACGCCCAGCCCGCCGATGATGCGGGCGATGATGAAGACCGCCGACGATCCCGCCGCTCCCGCCAGAATGGCGCTGGCGAGGAAGAGGATGGCCGCCAGCATCATGACGCCGCGCCGCCCGATCAGGTCCGCCATGCGCCCGGCCAGGAACGCGCCGATCGACGATCCCACCAGAATGGCGCCGACATTGACGCCGATCCCCAGCTTCCCAAGCTGGAAGGCGCTTTCCAGTCCCTTTTGCGTGCCGTTGATCACGCCTGAATCATATCCGAACATGAACCCGCCGATCGTGGCGACGGCGACGATGGCGGCGATGAAGGCCATGTTGACCCGCTCGGCGCTCCCGCTCCCCTCAGTCATTGCAATCCCTCCTGCCCTTTTTCTTTCCGTACCGGTCAGCGCCAGCCCGCATCCATGAAATAGCCATGGCCCGTGCACATGCGCGCATCATCGGACGCCAGGAACAGCGCCAGCGCGGCGACATCCTCCGGCAATATGCGTCCATTCAGGCACTGCTGCGAAACGATCTCCGCCTCGCCTTCGGGCGTGTACCATTTCATCTGCCGCTCCGTCTTCACATTGCCGGGAATGATGCAGTTCACTCTTATGTTATCGCGGCCAAGATCACGCGCCAGGCTGCGCGTCATGCCCTCGATCGCGGCCTTGGCGGTTTCGTAAAGGGCAAGCTCCGGCAAGGCGAGATGCCAGCTGATCGACCCGAAATTCAGGATCACGCCCCCGCCCGCCCGCTTCATCGCAGGGGCGGCGGCCTGCGCGGCGAAGAATTGATGGCGCAGGTTCACCGCCATCCGCTCGTCCCAATAAGCGGGGGTGACATCCTCTATCCTGTGGCGGTCGTCGCTCGCGGCATTGTTGATCAGGATGTCGATGCCGCCGAAATCCGCCTCGACCTGCGCCATCACCGCCCTGAGCGCATCGATGTCGCGCAGGTCGCAACGGTGAAAGACAGGCGCGGCCTCCGCATCGCCCAGCCGCGCGGCCAGAGCAGCGCTTTCCGCTTCCAATATGTCGCAAAAGGCCACCCGCGCGCCTTGCGCCGCAAAGGCCTGCACCAGCCCTTCGCCGATGCCGCTGCCTCCTCCGCTGATAAAGACGCTTTTACCCTTGAGGCTGGGGTAGATGGCCCGGCTCATGCAACATCTCCCGGCGTTACGGCGCGGAGCAGACCGCGCGCGGCAAGGTTGGACATCAGGCGGGACAGGCCGAAATCCCAGGCAGGCGCATCCTTCGCCAGCACCACCCGGTTGATCAGGCGGCCAAGCCGCGCGTTGGAGATGGTGACCACATCGCCGACCTTATGGGTGAAGCCCCGCCCCGGATGATCCCGATCCTGCACCGGCGCAAACAGCGTCCCCAGGAACAGCACGAAGCCGTCGGGATAATGATGTTCCGACAGCGTCTGACGCATCAGTTCCAGCGGATCACGGCTGATCTGGTCCATGCTGCTGACCCCTTCCAGCCGGTAGCCTTCGGGTCCGTCGATGGTCAGTTCCACGTCCGCCGCGCGCACATCGTCCAGCGTGAAGCCGTCATCGAACAGACGGATCAGCGGCCCCAGCGCGCAGGACGCGTTATTATCCTTCCCCTTGCCCAGCAGCAGCGCCGAACGCCCTTCAAAATCGCGCAGATTGACATCGTTGCCCAGCGTCACGCCTACCAGCTTGCCAGTGCCGTTCACCACCAGCACGATTTCGGGTTCGGGATTGTTCCAGCTGGAATCGGACCGCACGCCGACATCATGCCCCGGACCCACGGTCGAAAGCGGCTGGGCCTTGGTAAAGACTTCCGCGTCGGGACCGATCGCCACTTCCAGATACTGCGACCAGATGCCGTCCTCGATCAACGCCGCCTTCAATTCCGCGGCTTCCGGGGAACCGGGCGACACAGCACGTATCGATCCGCCGACCCGCGCCTCCAGCCGGGTGCGGATCTCGGCGGCGGCGCTGGCGTCGCCCATGGCGCGCTCCTCGATCACGCGCTCGACGGCCGACAAAGCGAAGGTCACGCCGCACGCCTTCACGCATTGAAGATCAATGGGGCTCAGCAGCGGCAGGGAAAGCGCGTCCAGCGGCCCAAGCGCTATGCCGCCCGCAACCGTGCCAGGC
Source organism: Sphingobium sp. DC-2 (assembly GCF_000722555.1). Taxonomy (NCBI): domain Bacteria; kingdom Pseudomonadati; phylum Pseudomonadota; class Alphaproteobacteria; order Sphingomonadales; family Sphingobiaceae; genus Sphingobium; species Sphingobium sp. DC-2. The sequence continues at coordinate 79,658 of NZ_JNAC01000054.1, forward strand.
AGCGCATCCAGCAATTGCGCGGACGTAGGGGCGACGCGGCTCATGTCGTAGGCGATACCCTGCGACACAAGGATCGGGCTTGGCCCTTCCGGCGTCAGGACGCGCCCGGCAAAACTGCCTGCCTGCCAGTCGGAAGGCAGCCAGTCGGGTGAGAGGACGACGCCTTTCATCATGCACTCCTGCAACTTTTATGTTTCTGGTAGCGCTACCAACAGCATAACGGGCAACAGGTCAAGCATCATCGCGGCGGCCCATCGGACTGGCGGCGGATCAGCTCATAATCCAGCAGCACGGATGCGGGCGGTTCTCCGGCATCCCTGCCCCCAAGCTGCCGCACCAGCAGTTCGACGGCCTGCCGGGACATGGCGCTGATCGGCTGGCGGATGGTGGTAAGCTCAGGCCAGATCGTCGTCGCGATGGCGCTGTCGTCAAATCCGCAGACGCTAAGGTCGCCCGGCACGTCCAGCCCCCGCCGGTGCGCCGCCGCCACCGCCGCCGCCGCCATGTCGTCATTCGCCGCAAAGATCGCCGTTGGCGGGTCCGGCAAGTCCAGCAGCTTGCCCGCTGCCTCCAGCCCCGACCTGTAGGTGTAAAGGCCCGGCCCCGTCAGCGCCTCATCCTGCGCGACACCCGCTTCGGCCAGCGCGGCGAGATAGCCTTCATAGCGCCTCCCGCTGGCATGCTGGTTGGGATTGCCCCTGATAAAGCCGATGCGCCTGTGCCCCAGCTGGAGCAAGTGGCGCGTCATCTCATAGGCGGCGCGATGATCGTCGATGCTGACCACCGGCATTCCCTGCGGCGGGCGGCTGGTGGCGACCGCGACGGCGGCGACGCCAGCCCGTTGCAGCGCCTGCGTCAGCGGCTCCAGATCGCACAGCGGCGGCGGCAGCAGGACGCCGTCGACGCGCGAACGCTGCAAATGAGCGATGACACCCTCGACCGATGTCCCTTCATCCCACCGTTCGATGACCAGAGTGACGCCGCTGCGGCTCGCCTGGTCAAGGCTACCGACCAGAAATTCGCTGAGATAGGCCGCTGACGGATTGCTGTAGAGCAGCGCGATCCGCCTTTCCTCACCCCCCGCCAGGCTGCGCGCGGCAGCGCTTGGCGCGTAATTGAGTTCGGCGATCGCCTGCTCCACCCTTTCCCGCATGGCGGGCCGCACGACCTGCCCGCCGTTGATCACGCGCGACACGGTCATGGGCGACACGCCCGCTTTTTGGGCGACATCGTTGATGGTCGGCGCGTTGCGCTGACGCCGCGTGCTTTTTCGTTCCAAGGTCACGGCAGGCGCTTTAAAGTGGCCAAGGGGTTCAGCATCCAGCGATGCCTAGCCGAAAGAAGGTGCCCGCCAAAGCGAAACTCACCGCCGCGACGCCGCGCCTGTGACGCGAACGCCGCGGCGATGTCATCAGGCCCGCATCAGCGAACCGCCATTGACGTCGACGATGGCGCCGTTGATCCAGCGGCCATCGTCCGACAGCAGCAGCGCGACGACTGCGGCATGATCTTCCGATTCGCCCAGGCGCGTGTGCGGCGTGCGCGACATGAAATGCTGCGCCCATTTAGTGGCCTCTTCGGCATTGGCCTCCATCTGCTTCTTCATCTCGCCGGTGACGGTGAAGCCGGGCGCGAGCACATTGGCGGTGACGCCTTCCTTGCCCCAGCGCGCCGCGACATGCCGCATCAGCGCGTTCACGCCCGCCTTGGTCATGGCATAGCAGGGCCGCACAGGCTCCGCGCCATGGGCTGAACCGGAACTGGTATAGACGATCGCGCCCTTGCCACTCTTGGTCAGGTGGGGCAGCACGGCGCGGGTGCACAGCAGATGGCCGCGCAGGTTGACCGCAACGGTGCGATCGAAGATCGACAGGTCGATGGACAGCGCGTCGCTGTCTTCCATGATGACGCGCAGGTCCGCCGCGTTGATATGCGCGCCGTCCAGCCCGCCGAAGCGGCTCACCGCGTCCTCCGTCGCCTTCTGCACCGATGCTTCGTCGGAAATATCGACATGAACGGCAAAGGTCTCACCGCCCGCTTCCTGCGCCACCTTCGTGGCGCCTTCGATGTTGATGTCGGCCGCGCAGACCCGCGCGCCTTCTTCCGCAAGCCGCTTGACGGTGGCCGCGCCAATGCCGGTCGCGCTGCCGAACACGATGATGCGGCGGCCGTTCAGTCGATTGTTGATAGTCATGAGCATCCTCCAGAAAAGCCGATGGGCCGGCCAACTTGATGGCGGTTAGTAACCGCTCACTCCTGGTGAGTAGCAGCCGGTGCGCACGCCGTCACCATCGCAATGGCTTTATGGCCCACCGGCTTGCGGGACGTCAGCCCTGCTGGAGCGATGCGGGCGCGCCCGGCAGGCCTTCATGATAATAGCCCGCTGCCCAGCCGCCATCGACCGCCAGTTCCGCGCCGCTGATATAGGATGCCTCGTCGGAACAGAGGAACAGGCTGGCCGCGGCGATCTCCTCAGGCTCGCCGATGCGCTGCAACGGCACGCGGCGGTGGCCGTGATTCATCTCCTTCATGGTGCGGTTCGCCTGCGGGTTCACCATGGGCGTGTGCACCCCGCCCGGATGCACGGAATTGACGCGCACGCCATGTGGTCCCAGTTCCAGCGCCGCCGTCTTGGTCATGCCGCGCAAGGCCCATTTGCTCGACGAATAGATGCCCAGCGCATTGGCCCCACGAAATCCGTCGATCGACGCAATGTTGACGATAGACCCCCGCCCAGCGGCCCGCATCGCTCCACCGGCATGTTTCATGCCCAGAAAGGGGCCCTTGACGTTGACCGCATAGACCCGGTCGAACTCGGCCACATCAGCGGTCACCAGTTCGCCAAAGCTCAGCACGCCTGCATTGTTGACCAGCGCGTCGATCCGGCCATGACGCTGGAGGATATCGGCGATCAGCGCTGCCCAGGCCGCTTCGTCCGCAACGTCCAGCTTCACGAACCGCGCGCCGCCGCCCAACTCGTCCGCCAGCGCCGCGCCTTCCGCTTCCAGCATGTCGGCGATCACGACGATCGCTCCTTCCCGCGCGAACAGGCGGCATGTCGCCGCCCCCATGCCGCGCGCGCCGCCGGTGATCACCGTCACCTTGTCCTGCAAACGTCCCATCTTCATCCTTCCTGCTGAACCTGTGCGCGGCGTTTCACCGCGCTGTCACGGCTGCGGAAGCAGATGGCGGCGCGATATTCAACGATTTCTGCGCGCGGGCGGCGGGAATCTACAGGGGCAGGCGGAACATTCCCTAGCGGCCTGACCCGCCCTGCGTCGCCGATCCGGTGGCTGAGGAGCCCGGCGTGGACGTAGGACTGTCGGCGGCCGTTACCGCGCCCCGCGTGCTGGTTTCCCCGTCCGTCATGGCGCTGCCTGCCCCTTCGCCGGGGATGCCATCCGGCACCGTGCCCGCCGTCGTGTTGCTAGGCGCGAAAGTCGAATCCCCTGAATCCGCCTGATCGCTGGGCGCGCAGCCCGCCAGCCCGATCGCGATCGCGGCGAGGGACAGATATCTGGTCATGGCATTCCTCCGCTTGCATGGATCAGTCAGGCAACAGCGCCGCTCCCGCCCCGTTCCGCCCGGCCTGCAGAAATCGACCAACAGCTAACCCAAGTGGGCGAATGGCCCGGCTCCCCCGCGACCTCTCGGGCATTTTTCTCCGGCACCTAAACCAAGGAGAGAATGATGGCCGGTAACCAGCAGAACGCCCCTTCGTCCCAGCAACCGGCGGAGGGCCGCGACGATACGCCGCCCCCAACTCCGGGAAGCCCCCGGACTGAGGATCGGAAGGACAGCAAGGCCGACGGTGAAAGCAGCGGCAAGACAGAAGGACATCAGTGATGGCGCAGAAAGGCGCGGGCGGCAACCCCGGCGCGATCCCCAGCAAAGGGGGTGATGCCGGATCAGGAACGCAGAGCAAGACGACAGGCGGCAAGGGCGGCGGTGGACGCTCCGGCGGCAGCAAGAGCGGCGGTGGCGGAAATAGCGGCGCCGATCCTTGCGCTCTGGTTCATCCGTCTGTTCGCGCAGCAGCAGCCTGCCGTCCTTTTCCACCAGCCCCGCCGCCCCTTCGGCGATCGCGGCATCCGGCTGCGGAGTCAGCGCGATGGCGGCAGGCCCGGCATCGATCCGCGCGATCCGCAGCGCGCGGCCCAGCATGGCGATGCGCGCGGTCGCCACCAGTTGCCGGGCAGGCTGCGGCAAGGGACCGAAGCGATCCGCAAGCTCCTCCTCCAGCGCCTGGAGCGCTGCTTCATCCGTGATCCGCGCCAGCCGGACATACAAGCCAAGGCGAATGTCCGCCTCTGGAATCCAGCTTGCGGGCAGAGCGCCCGCCGCGCCGATATTCACCTCCGGCGACCACAGGCCCGCATCCTCGCCCCGCGCCTGCCGCAGAGCCGCGCCGAAAATATGCTGGTAAAGGTCCACTCCGATCAGCTTCATATGCCCGGCCTGGGTGTCGCTCAGCAGGTCGCCACCGCCACGCTGGTCCAGATCCTCCGCACTGATCGCGAAACCCGCGCCCAGTTGGTCATGGATGGCGAGCGTACGCAGGCGCTTCATCGTGCGTGGCGCGATTTTCTCATCCCGCGTCACCAGCATCACCTGCCCGCGCCGGTTGCCCCGTCCCACCCGGCCGCGCAACTGGTGCAACTGCGCCAGGCCGAAACGGTCAGCGCGCCACACGATCATCGTGTTCGCGCGCGGCACGTCCAGCCCCGCTTCGATGATGTTGGTGGCCAGCAATATGTCGCCTTCGCCATCGGCGAAACCGACCATCGCCGCGTCAATCTCCGCTGGCGCCATCTTGCCATGCGCCTGCGTCAGCGAAAGATCGGGCACGATCCGGCCCAGCCGTTCCGCCAGCGGCGCCAGATCCTCGATCCGGGGCGCGACGACGAAGCTCTGTCCGCCGCGCGCCTTTTCCCGCAACAGGGCGGTGCGGATGCGGCCATCGTCGGGCGGGCTGAGGCTGGTGCGGATCGGTTGCCGCCGGGCGGGCGGCGTGGCGATGACCGAAATCTGCTGCAAGCCTATCATCGCCCGGTGCAGCGTGCGCGGGATCGGCGTGGCGCTCAGCGTCAGCAGATGAATGTCCGGCGGCCCGCGCAGCTTAGCCTTGTCCGCCGCGCCGAAACGCTGCTCCTCATCGATGATGACAAGGCCCAGCTTCGCATAGCGCACATCCTTCGCCATGACTGCGCCCGTGCCGATCACGATGCGGATCGATCCATCCGCCAGCCCCGCCTTGGCCGCCTTCTTCTCCGCCGCGCTCGACAGGCGCGACAAGCCAGCGACTGCGATGCCGGTCCCGGCGAAGCGCCGCTCGAATGTCTGGAGATGCTGGCGCACCAGCACCGTCGTCGGCGCGGCCAGGATGACCTGATACCCCGCCAGCGCGGCCAGCGCCGCCGCCCGCAGCGCCACCTCCGTCTTGCCATAGCCGACATCGCCGATCACCAGCCGGTCCATCGGCCGCCCGCTGGCCAGATCGTCGCGCACCATCTGGATCGCCCGCGCCTGATCGGCGGTCTCGTTGAAGGGAAAGCCGCTGACGAACCGCTCATAAAGCGCGGAGTCGGGATCGATCACCGGCCCTTCCAGCCTGGCGCGTTCCTCCGCCAGCGCCAGCAGCGCCTTCGCGCTTTCGGCGGCGGCCTCGTCAATGGCCGCGCGGCGCTTCTCCCAACTCGCGCCATCCAGCCGGTCAAGCTTCACCGCGTCCGCATCCGCGCCATAGCGCCAGATGCGCCCTGCCTCCGTCACCGGCACCAGCCGCCGCGCGCCATCGGCATATTCCAGCGCGATCATTTCCCCTTCGCCCTCTTCCTCGCCCGGCGCGGGTTCCAGCCCGGCGACGCGCGCGACGCCATGATCCTCATGCACCACCACGTCCCCGGCGCGGATGTCGCCGCTGCTCAGCGCGAGGGCATGGCCGATCGGTTCGGGCCGCTCGCCCACGAGCGCGCGGCTGCCCAGCAGGTCACCCGCAGCGACCATCACCAGCCTGTCCCGCATGCCGCCGCGATCGATGGGTGCGATCAGCGCAGCGCCGCTGCCGCCGGGCATGGCCTCCGCCTCGCTTAAGCCTGCGACGGAGCCAATCTCCACCTTCAGCTTCTTCTCGATGCGCGGGCGCAGGAAGCGGATATCGCGCTCACTGCCCGTCAGCAGCAGGACATGGCCCTCATCGATCAGCGGCTTGACGAAGCGGACCATGGCGTTGAGTGGCGAGCGGCTTTCGGCAAAGCGCGGCACCGGGTGAACGGCCGCATCCTCCTCCACGACCGTCCAGTCCTTCGCCGCCTGCGCCCATGCTTCCTCATCGAAGGCGTCGACCTTGCCCTTGTCCCGCCCGGCGGCCTCGCGCGCCAGCTTGATGAAGCGGCGGCGGCGCTTGTCCGCTTTGGCCGACATCATCAGCCGCCCCGTGCGCAGATGCGCCAATATGCCGCCCCCCTCCGATCCCTCCGGCTCCAGCGCCCGGCCGACCTCCAGCAGATCGGACGCTCCGTTGCTGAGCTGGCTCACCGGATCATAGCTGCGGATGGCGGCAATCCTGCCATCGCTGATCTCGATCCGTGCGGGCATGCCCGCATCCGCTGGAAAGATATCGATGACATCGGCCCGCACGGCGACTTCGCCCGGTTCGTCCACCCGGTCGTCGATGACATAGCCGATGCGTTCCACCTCCTGCGCGAAAGCGGCGGTGTCGATCGGATCACCAGGGCGCAGCGTCGGCGGCACGGCGTCGAAGGCGGCGGGCTCCGCATAGAGCCTGGCCGCCGCCTCCCCGCTCATGATGCAGGCCAGCGTGGGGCGATCCGCTGCCGCATTGGCCCGGCGCAGCGCCCGCAGGGCCGCCACCCGCTTGCCGACATTAGCGGGCGACGCAGGCGCGCGGTCGCCGGGCAAGGCGTCGCTGGACGGTATGAAGATGACCGGATGAACGGGAGCGAGCGCCGCTGCCGCCTCGGCCAGCGCTTCCGCCTGCTGCTCATCATCCGCCAGATAAAGAATGTCGCTGTCGCGCAGCGCCTGTTCGATCATCAGCGCCGCTTCGCCGATCGATCTCGGCTCCCTCTTGTCCTCGTCGCGCAGGATCAATCCTCCACCGCAGCCTTGGGAGGCCCGGCCCTGTCATATATTGTCATCGGATTCCGGCGCGCTGGCGTCCTCATCATAGGTAAGGGCGCATCAGCGCGGACGGGCGTTCAGTCGTTGGACTTGGCGACGCCGTTGCGGTCGTCATCCTCTCCGACATCCTGTTCGCCCAGATGGCCGGGACCGTGATAGGCGATTTCCGACTGGCCGCCATGACCCATCACGCTGCCGAAATCATTGTCGCTGCGGCCCTTGCGGTAAGGCTGCGGATAGGGAGCGCCCTCGCTCTCGCCGCCAGGCGAATCCGCATCGCCCTCAAGATCGCTGACGCCGTCGCCATGGCCTACCGCATGTCCGGCAGCAGGTTGCGGAGCGGCTGCGTGATCCCCCTCGTCCGGTGCGTTCGGGCTTTTGCCCAGCGACGTCGCCTCTGCAAAGGCGGTGCCCGAAATATCCTCCACCTCGACATTGGTGCCGGACAGGCGGTGGCGCTGGTCCGTGTTGCTGGCGCTTTCTTCCGCCGCCTTCTCTCCGCGCCATCCTCCGATCGGCGGCGGCTCGTCATCCTTGATCGGGGAACCCTGCCCCTGCAAAAAAGCATTGCGGTCATTCATGGTCCTGTCCTCATTCAGTCGGGTGAAGCGGCTGGCCGCCTTGTTCCGTGTTGAACGCCTGGCCACGCAGGATCGATCCGCTTTAATATGGGAGGAACAGGATAAGGCCGCGCCATTTTACGCCAGCCGCGTAGAACAGCCTTAATCTCGATCAAAATAGGAAACCAGCGGGCGATTTAAGTATTTACGCTCCATGCCGCGTTACTTCATCAACATCTACAATGACGCCGATGTATTGGATGACGAAGGAGCCGATCATGCCGATCTTGCCGCAGCCAAAGAGGTCGCCATCCGCGGTGTGCGCGCCATGATGGCAGAGCATGTCTCCTCGGGCAGGCCGGTCAACTTGCGGCATCGGGTGGAAATAACCGATAACAGTGGAAAGGTTCTGGCAACAATCCCCTTTGGCGAGCTTATTACGATCGTCGATTGACGGTCCGCCACAACGACTTTGCTTTCAAGCCCTTGAGTGCCGCCATTTTACCTATTATCATGACCCTTGCGGGACCGGGCCCCTCTGGCGCGCTGCTCCTTCCGGGGTGAGCGCGTGATGTCGGACCGCATCGGATGATCCGATGCGATCGGCGGGCTGCTTTCCGCTCTCCTCGCATCGGGTCTGCGATCGGCATGGCTGGACAAGAGGAGCGCTGTTCCATGGAATTTCTGTTTGCCGACTGGCTCGGCACCCCGGCCTGGTTCTGGCTGGCATTTCTGGTGATCGTGGTTGCGCTGACCGCCTTTGACCTGGGTTTCCTGCACAAGGAAAACCGGGAAATCGGCATTGGCGAAAGCCTGAAGCTGTCGGCCTTCTACATCGGCATCGCGCTGCTGTTCGGGGTCTGGATCTGGTTCGCGCGCGGACCGGAACCGGGAATGCAATATTTTACCGGCTTCTTCATCGAAAAGGCGCTGTCGATCGACAATGTCTTCGTGATCAGCCTGATCTTTACCTATTTCGCCATTCCGCCCCGCTACCAGTACCGGGCGCTGCTGTGGGGCATCGTCGGCGTCATCGTGTTGCGCGGCCTTATGATCGCGGGCGGCGCTATGCTGTTGCATGAAGCCTATTGGGTGCTCTACCTCTTCGCCGTCTTCCTGATCTTCACCGGCGTCAAGATGCTGTTCACGGCGGACAAGCCCATGGACATCGGCAACAATCCCGCGCTCCGCTTCATTTCCCGGCATATCCGCGTGACGCCCGAACTGCATGGCGAACATTTTCTGGCCAGGATGCCGCATCCGGTGACCGGCAAGATGGTGACGGCGGCCACGCCGCTGCTGCTGGCGCTGGTGGTCATCAACTTCGCCGACCTCGTCTTCGCGGTGGACAGCGTGCCCGCCATCTTCGCGATCACCACGGACACCTTCATCGTCTATACGTCGAACGTCATGGCGATACTGGGGCTGCGCGCGCTCTATTTCGCGCTGGCGGCGATGGTGCATCGCTTCCATTATCTGAAATATGCGCTGGCGCTGATCCTGGTCTATATCGGGGCGAAGATCTTCATCGCCGACTTCCTGATGGACGGCGGCAAGTTCCCGCCGGTCTGGAGCCTGGGCGTCACCTTCGCGCTGATCGCCGGGGGCGTTGGCTGGTCCTTGTGGAAGACCCGCCAGGAGGCGGGCGGCGCTGCCTGAGCGCCGCCGCCATGATGTCATGGGTCGTGGGGCAGATATTCGAACCCCACGACGCTGGCGTCCTGGATAAGGGCAGCGGTGAATTCCTCCACCCGCTGGACGTTCGCGCCGTTGACGGTCGTGCTCAGTTCCAGATAGCCGTCCTTCAACCGCTGGCTGATCACCGAAGGCACCAGGCCAAAGCGGGCAAGGCTGGCGCGGAAGTCGCGTTCGGACATGACGTCGGACCGGCGATACCGGATCATGATGCGGGCAAAGCGCTGCTGCGGCAGAAGCCGTTCGGACGCCGCCACCGCCGCGAGCACGCCCAGCGTCACCAGCGTCCCGCCAATCGCCAGGCTGTAGAAACCGACGCCGAACAGCACGCCGAGCGACGATGTCATCCACAGCGACGCGGCGGTCGTCAGCCCCCGGACGTTGAGCCCTTCGCGAAAGATCACGCCGCCGCACAGGAAACCGATGCCCGTCAGCACGCCATGGGCCATGCGGACGGGATCGATCCTGATAAGGTCGTCGGGCGTATCGCTGAGCCAGCGAATCTGATGCACCGCCGCCAGCATCAGCAGCGCGCAGGACAGGCTGACCAATATATGGGTGCGAAATCCCGCCGGGCTTGACCGGTATTCCCGCTCCGCGCCGATGAGTCCCCCTGCCAGAACCGCGCCAAGCACCGGAAGCGCAAGGTCAAGGTCCAGCAGGTTCATCAACGATCGGTCTTTGCCTCCAGATCGCGCGCCATCTTCAAATGGCCTTCGACCACGGCCGCGATCTCGCCTGCCGCCGTCTTGAGTCCGGCATCGGTGCCGCCTGACGCATAGGAGCGCATCAGCGCCAGCGCATCCTCATGCGCATCCACCTGGCCGTCGATATATTCCTCGTCAAACTTCGCGCCGGTCAGCTTCTGAAGGTCGGCCAGGTCTTCCTTCTGGTCCGCCGTCAGCGCGGCATCGATCGTCACCGCCGGTTTCGCCTTACCGGCCGCAGCCTTGATCTTGGCGCTGGATTCGGTGTGGGCCTTGATCATCTGCGCGGCGAAGGCCTTCACCTCGGCGGAGGAAGCCTTGACCGCCGCCAGCTTCGCCGCCGCGATTTCGAACGCATCGCTCTTTGCCGCCTTGTTCGCGAACTCCTGCGCCGAAGGGGTGGGCGTGAGCGCCGCCATGGCGTTGTCAGCAGCGTTTTCGATCCTGTCCCCGGCCGCATCGGCCGTCGCCGCCGCCGAACCGGCGGCATTCTCCGCGCGCTGCTCGGTCGCTTCGTTACAGGCGGCCAGCGTCAGCCCGGTCGCCAGGATCATGAAGGTCATGCGGTTCATCTTATTCTCCCTGAATGCCACGACCGCCAACGCATGATCGGGCTTTGCCGTTCCGGCAGCGTCCCAAATGCAGCGAAGCCAACGCGCATTTTGACGCGGGTCAAGGTTCCGGCGTTCCCGCGCACCTATTCTTCTCTTTGCAAAGGAGGAACCCATGGCACAGCTTTTCGGCAGCTACTTCCCGCATCTGGTCGTTGGCCTGATGCTTCTCTTCATGCTCATCCTCGGCAGCCTGAGCATCGGCGACGCATTGCGTGGCAGACGGAATTGAGCAGCGCCGCGCCTGTGGAGGAAACACTGCCCTTCGACGCGGTCGGAGGACGGGAGGGCGTCCAGGCGATTGTGGAGCGCTTCTATGATCTCATGGACTCCGTTCCCGCCTATGCCGAATTGCGATCGCTGCACGCCAGCGACCTTGGCCCCATGCGCAAGTCGCTGGCCGGGTTCCTGACCGGATGGCTCGGTGGCCCCGCCGACTGGTTCGCGGCCAATCCGGGCAAATGCATGATGACGCTCCACAACCGCTTTTCGATCAGCGCCGCCACTGCGGACCAGTGGGTGAAGGCCATGGACCAGGCCATGCGCGACTGCGCCGTGGAAGAGGAGGTGGCAAAGCGCATTGGCGCGGCCTTCGCCTCCATGGCTTCGGCAATGGTCCGCGCCTGACCCTCTCTCTCGCTGCCTGCCGCTGACCCGCGACGGCCCCTCCTGCCGTCAGCGGGTTTGTTCGGATATGGCCATGATGTGATCGTCGTGGCCGGGGAACACATAGTCGAACTCCAGCACCAGGCCGCTGCCCAGCGGTCCATCGACGATCAGGTCCGTCTCGCAAAAGGCCTGCACGCCGTTGCGGCCATAGGTGTAGCGGGTGACGCCGCGATAGACGGGCGACGCATCCATGCGCGCGTCGATCTCGCTATTCCCCGGCAGCGCGCGATTGACCAGGAATTTAAGCCGCCCGGCAAAGCGCGCATCCTTCGCCTCCAGCGCCTGCAATGCAAGGAAGCGCTCCTCCAGAAAATCGAGCGAGTCGAGCAGGAAGCCGACATGGAAATCATATTCCGGGTCGGCCGCATGGGCGGCGCGATAGGCGCTCACCGCCGGATGCTCGTTAGCAGTGCCCATGCCCAGGCTTTCGCGCGCAGCGGCGATCAACTGCGCCGTTGCTGGCGGCAGCGGTGACAGATAGACGATATTGTCCGCCTGATTGAGCGCATGGCTGTTGGCCGTGAAGCGGTAGAAGGTGCCCCCCGATGGCAGTTCCATTTCCTGCGTCCGCACGAGCCCAGCCGTTTCCAGCAGCACCGCCGCCGCCTCGCCATCTTCCGGGCGCGGGTAATGAAGGTTCACATGGCTGATGGTCTGCGCCACGCTTGAACGATCGATCGTCTGGGCCTTCATGCCTGTTCCTCCGCCTTCCTCTATTGCAAGGACTTCAAAAGAGCCGGTGGAACGGTCAGCCGCCTTGATCGCGATCAAAATTGGCTACACTCGCGTATTTTACTGCCGATTATAAAACGCATATGGCAGAAGTTTGCCGCGTTATCCCCTAATGATGCGCAGGTAAAAATCACATTTACGACGCTTTGTTGGTCAATTTTGATCGCGGTCAATTCGCTCGCCCCCGTCCAGCGGCATCATGGCACGGCAATATGAGTGGAGACCCCCATGGAAGTCGCGGCACTTGCCTATAGCGTGATCTCGTCTCGCAACCCGTCCCAATGGGTGCGTTTCGCGGAAGACATTGCGGGCTTTTCGGCGCATGCCGTGCTTGGCGGAATCGCCCTGCGCATAGACGAGCGCGCCGGACGGCTGTTCATCGTGGAAGATGAACGGGACGGCTATTTCGCCAGCGGCTGGGAAGTGCGCAATGAGGAGCAGTTCGCCCATGCGCTCGCCCTGCTCGATGCCCAGGGTGTCGCCTACAACCATGCGACCCAGGCCGAACGCGCGCTGCGCCACGTCACTGACATGGTGTGGTTCAAGGACCCGTCCGGCAACCGGCATGAACTGTCCTACGGCTATGTCAGCAGCTTCACGCCTTTCTGCTCGCCGCAGGGGACGCGGTTCGTCACCGGCGATCTCGGCTATGGCCATGCCGTGCTGCCCGCACCGAAAATCGCGGAAACACGCGCCTTCCTGACCGGCATCCTCGGCCTTGGCCTGTCGGACTTCATGGTCCACCGGCCGATGGGCCAGGGCGGACCGGAAATGCGCATCGATTTCCTGCATTGCGCCAATGGCCGCCATCACAGCCTGGCCCTGTTCGAAGGCGAAGTGCCATCGGGCTGCGTCCACCTGATGGTGGAAGTCGCCACCATTGACGAGGTCGGCCACGCCTATGACCGGATGCTCGCCGCCGGTGCGCGGCTGATGGCGACGCTGGGCCGCCACACCAATGATCACATGATCAGCTTCTATGTCGAAACGCCCGGCGGCTTCGCGCTGGAATATGGCTGCGGCGGCCGGGTCGTGGACTGGGATCATCACACTGTTTTCGAAAGCACGTCCGCCAGCCTGTGGGGCCATGATTTCAGTGTCGGCTTCGGCGCTGACGAACAGGCAAGACTGGCCGACGCGGCCTGATCAGAAGGAGAAGGATTATGACACTTGCCAATGCGATCGCCGCGCCGACCATGGCCGGCCTGGTCGACCGGGCCGCAGCGCTGGTGCCGGTGCTGCGGGAACGGGCCGACGCCTGTGAAGCCGGGAACAAGGTGCCCGAAGACACCATCCGCGATTTTCAGGAAGCCGGTTTCTTCAAGATCCTGCAACCCCGCCGTCATGGCGGCTATGAAATGGACATCGAAACCTTCTACGCGGTGCAGATGAAGCTGGCCGAAGGCTGCATGTCCTCCGCCTGGGTGCTGGGCGTGGTGGCCGTGCACAACTGGCAGCTCGCTTTGTTCGACGCGCAGGCGCAGGACGATGTGTGGGGCAAGAATCCCGCCACCCTCATCTCCTCCTCCTACATGCCGCGCGCGCAGGTGACGCCGGTCGAGGGCGGCTATCGTATCAGCGGGCGCTGGGGCTTTTCCAGCGGCGTCGATCATTGCGACTGGGCGTTCCTGGGCGGCCTCGTCAACGATCCTGAGACGGGCGAGCCCGACTTCTGGACCTTCCTGGTCCCACGGGGCGATTTCAAGGTGCTGCATATCTGGAACACGATCGGGCTTGGCGGCACCGGCAGCCATGACGTGACGGTGGAGGACGCCTATGTCCCCGCCTACCGCACCCACCGGTCGAAGGACGGCTTCGCCGCCACCAACCCCGGCGCGAAGGTCAATCCCGGCCCGCTCTACAAGCTGCCGTTCGGGCAGGTGTTCGTGCGCGCCGTCTCCTCCTCATCCATCGGGGCGCTTCAGGGCGCGCTCGACTGCTTCATCGAGAAGGGGGCGAAACGCAGGAGCGCCAACAGCGGCGCCAGCGCCTCGGCCGATCCCGATGTGCAGATGGTGATCGCCGAAACCCGCGCCGCCATTGATGAGATGAAGACGATCCTTTTCCGCAACTTCGCCGATCTCACGGACAGGGCGCGGAAAGGCGAGCAGGCGGATGTGGAAACGCGGCTGCATTACCGTTTCCAGTCGGCGCAGATTTCCAGCCGCTGCTGCGCGCTGGTAAGCCGCATCTTCGCGGCCAGCGGGGCGGAGGCCATCTATCGCGGCAATCCGATCGCCCGCGCCTTCTGCGACATTCACGCCGGGCGCACCCATGTCGCCAACAATCCCGGCATCGTCGGCCGCAATTACGGCAATGTCGCGCTGGGCGGGTCCAACAGCGACAGCTTCATCTGAGCGCGGGGAGAAAGACTATGGCTACCACCGCTGATTATGGCCTTGGCGAACTCGCCTTCCCTCGCGGCTGGTTCATGATCGCCATTGCTGACGACGTGACCCACCAGCCGCAGCCGGTGCGCTTCTTTGGCAGGGACATGGCGCTGTACCGGGGCAAGAGCGGGCGCGTCGTGCTGCTCGACGCCTATTGCCCGCACATGCGCGTCAACATCGCGCGCAACACGACCTCCTATGTCGTGCGCGACGGCAATCAGGTGGAGGGCGACTCCATCCGCTGCCCCGCCCATGGCTGGCGCTTCAATGCGCAGGGGCAGTGCGACGACATCCCCTATTCGACGCGCGGCATCCCCAAGGCCGCCTGCATCAAGTCGCACAAGGTGGCGGAACGGGCGGGCTGCATCTGGATGTGGCATGACATGGAAGGGGGCGATCCCGACTATGACCTGCCCGATTTCGCCGAATGGGACCGCACGGACGAAGGATGGGTGCGCTGGCAGGTGGATCATCTGGGCACGCTGCCGATCCATCCGCAGGAAATCCTCGACAACATGACCGACTATGCGCATTTCGCGCCGGTCCATGGCTCGTCGGGCAGCATCTTCTTCGAAAATGAATTTGACGGCCATATCATGCGCCAGCGCTTTGCATCGGGGCACCGCACGCTGGTGGACGGCAACGCCATGCTGGAAACCGACACCTGGTACACCGGCCCCGGCATCCTCCTGTCCCGCATGGAGGGCAAGCATCCGTCGCTGATGATGATCTGCAACACGCCGGTTGAGGATGGCGAGGTGCGGGTCTGGTTCGCAGTGATGGCGCGGACCGCCGCCAGCGGTGATGCCACGGCGGAGGAACGCGCCACCGCCCGCGCCTATCATGAAGCCGGACTCGCCGCCTTCTCCCAGGATTTCGAACTGTGGAAATATAAGGAACCGGCGATCAACATCCTCCAGATCCCCGACGATGGCCCCTTCCACAAGGAACGCATCTGGTATCGGCAATTCTACAATCCCCGCGACCGGGCAGGCGACTTTCAGGGACGCGTGAACGGTATCCATACGACGGTGGACATGCGGAACGCGAAGGCCGCCGCCGCCTGATCCTGCCGCACGGCATTTCGATGGCGGAACATCCCCTGATGGCTCCGCCATTTTTCTGTCCGAATTTTGACCCTTGTCAATTTACAGGACATAGTAAGTATATACTTACATACGGGAGAGGCGAGCATTTCTGCCGCCCTCATCGCGAGAGGAGTGATCATGAACGCGCATAGTCAGCCGACACCGGCGTCAAACTTTCCCCTGCCCATCACGGATAAGGAAGGCCTTCGCAGCGCTCTTGCGGAAGCGAACCTGCCGACGCTGCTGATGGTCTACACCACCTATGCGCAGGACCGCGCTTATCTGGAAAGCTTTGCCCCCTATATGACCGGCATCTACACGGCGGAGGCTCCCTCCAACGTGCCGGAGGACATGGCGCAGGACTTGCGCGACCGCCTGTTCGCGCTGCTCACCAGCCCCACGCCGCCGGTCGAACGGCCGATCGACCCCGAACTGCTGCGCACCATGATGAGCGTCAGCGTCGGCGAAGAGGTCGATCCCGCGATCATGCCGGTTCTCTACGACCAGATGGGCTTCGAACGCCCGGTGCCGCGCAAGGATATTCCCGGCCGCATCCCTCCGCCCGCCGGTTTCCGCGTGCTGGTGATCGGCGGCGGCATGACCGGCATCGCCGCTGGCATCAAGCTGGGCGAAGCGGGCTATGACTATACGATCATCGAAAAGAATCCCGACCTTGGCGGCACCTGGTATGAAAACCGCTATCCCGGCGTCGGCGTCGACACGCCCAGCCACTTCCATTCCTATTCCTTTGAACTGAACCCCGACTGGAGCAGCTATCACCCGAAGGGGCCGGAGATTCAGAACTATCTGACCGGCGTCGCGGAAAAATATGGCATCCGTGACCATGTGCAGTTCCAGACGATGGTCGTCGCCGCCCGCTGGGATGATGCGCAAAGCAACTGGCACGTCACCCTGCGCGACGTGAAGACCGGCGCGGAGCGGGTCGAGGTTGCCAACGCCGTGCTGCTTGCCCATGGCGTGCTCAATCGCTGGTCCTTCCCCAACATTCCGGGGCTCGACAGCTTCAAGGGGCCAAAGATGCACACGGCCGGGTGGGACCCTGACATGGACCTCACCGGAAAGCGCGTGGCGGTGATCGGCACGGGCGCCAGCGCAGCCCAGCTCGCCCCCGCGATCGCAGGCAAGGTTTCCAGCCTGGTGATCTTCCAGCGATCGAAGCATTGGGTGCTCAACAACCCGGACATCGCCGTTCCGGTGAACGAGAATATCCACTTCGCCCTGCGCCACATCCCCCATTACAAGGAATGGTTCCGCTTCCGCGTCTACTGGTTCACGGGCGACGGCCTCTACGGCAATGTGAAGATGGACGCCGACTGGCCGAACAAGGACGTGTCGATCTCCGCCCAGAATGACGCCGCCCGCAACTATGCGCTGCATTATATCCATAACAAGCTGGCGGGCCGTCCCGACCTCATTGAAAAGATCGTCCCCGACTATCCGATCTTCGGCAAGCGCATCGTGCTCGATGCCGATGGCGGCTGGCTCGACACGCTGCTGCGGCCCAATGTCACGCTGGAAACCGACCATATCGACCATATCGAGGAGGATGCGATCGTCACAAAGAGCGGCAAGCGCTACGAAGTGGACGTGATCGCGCTCGCCACCGGCTTCGAACTCGCACCCGCGCTGGGGTCGCTCAAGGTCTATGGCCGCGGCGGCTGCGATCTGGCGGCGGCCTGGGGCAAGGATGAGGCGCGCTCCTATCTGGGCGTCATGGCCCCTGCCTATCCCAACTTCTTCATGACGCTGGGGCCGAACAGCGCGCCCAACCATGCCGCGGGCGTCAACATGGTGCTGGAAGCGCAGATTCACTACATCATCGAAGCGCTGGACAAGGTCGTGGCGGCTGGCGGCAAGGCGATCGAGCCGACCGAGCAGGCCTATCTCGACTGGAATGCGAAGGTCGAGGATCAGATGAAGCAGATGATCTGGTCCCATCCCAAGGCAAAGAGCTATTATCTGAACAGCAAGGGCCGCAACTATGTGTCCTGCCCGTTCAAGCTTGCCGACTATTGGAGCTGGACCCGCAATCCTGATCCAGAGGCGATGGTTATTTCCTGAATATTGATGGACAAACAAAGGAAGGGGCCTGATCCACACGGATCAGGCCCCTTTTCTATTCGTTACGGCCGTCCTTCCAACGGTATTGGTCCTGGAGCAATATGATGGTTTGATCCGTTCGCTTCGAGCGAAGTCGAGAAGCGGATAGCGCCACCTCAGCGTTTCTTGACAACGCTCGAACGAACGGAAGAAGACGGCCGATCTGACTTGGAATGGATGTCGGGTTACATCGACTCAATGCACACCACCCTCAATCCTCATCAATCAGGATCCGCACCGCAGCGCCTTCGCTATCCTCAAACTGCCCATCCCGCAGCGCCCAGAAGAACGCAGCCAGCCCCAGCAGCCCCAGAAACAGCGCAATCGGGATCAACAATCCAAGCCCGGTCATCTCACGGCCCCCTTCAAACGCAGCGCATTGGCGATGACGATCAGCGAGGATGTGGACATGGCGATCGCCGCCACCAGCGGCGTCACCTTGCCCGCGACCGCCAGCGGCACCGCCAGCACATTATAGCCGATCGCCAGCGCGAAATTCTGCTTCACGACCGCAATCGTCCGCCGGGCGGCGCGCACGGTCAGCGCCACCGGGGCCAGCCTGTCGCCCAGGAACACCGCGTCCGCTGTCAACTGGCTCGCATCACTGGCGGAGGCAGGCGCCATGCTGGCATGCCCTGCCGCCAGCGCCGGGCCGTCATTCAGCCCGTCGCCCACCATCAGCACCTTTTCCCCCTGCGCCTGCAAGCGGCCGATCAGCGCCAGCTTGTCCACCGGGCGCAGATGCCCGATCGCGGTCGTGCGGGTGGCGCGGGCGATTTCCTCCATCGCTTCGGTCCGGTCGCCGCTGGCGATCAGCGTCTTGACGCCCATGGCGCGCAGCCTGTCCAGCGTTTCCACCGCATCGGGGCGCGGCGCGTCGGTAAAGGACAGCAGCACCGATTGATCCCCCCGCCGGTATTCGCTCACAAGGCCGAACAGGCTGACGATGCTGCGCGGCCGGGCCAGCGATACCTCGACGCCGCCATGCTGGGCGAATACGCCTTCGCCCGCCACTTCGCGGATATCATCGAGCGGAGCTGGGACTACCTCCCGTGCCTCCAACTCCAGCCGAAGCGCGTTGCTCAGGGGATGACGCGATGCCCGCGCCAGCGCCAGCAGGATCGCCTGGTCCTGCCGCCCTATCCGGTCGAGGCCCTGCGGCACCGGGCGGCCCAGCGTCAGCGTTCCGGTCTTGTCGAACACCGCCTCGCTCACTTCGGCCAGACGTTCCAGCGCCGACCCGTCCTTCACCAGCACGCCCCGCCGCATCAGCGCCCCGCAAGCGACGATCTGCGCCGCCGGGACGGCAAGCCCCAGCGCGCAGGGACAGGTGATCAGCAGCACCGCCACCGCGATCAGCAGCGCCTGATGCGCGCCCGCACCCGCGATCATCCACCCCGCGAAGGACAGCGCCGCCAGCAGATGCACGCTCGGCGCATAATAGCGCGCCGCCCGGTCAGCGATCTGGACATAGCGCGACTTGCCCTGCCCCGCTTCCTCCATCAGGCGGGCGATGTCGGCGATCATCGTGTCCGGGCCCGCCGCCGTCACCTCGACCGTGATCGGCCCTTCGACATTCATCGCCCCGGCCTGCACGGCATCGCCAGCCCGCACCCGCACCGGCGCGCTTTCTCCGGTCAGGAAGGCGATATCGATGCCGCTTTCCCCTTCGGTCACCCGCCCGTCCGCCGCCAGCCTTTCGCCCGCCGCGACCAGCATGCGCATGCCCGGACGCAGTGCGCGGGCGGCGATCCACTGGCTGCGGCCGTCAGCGCCCAGCACCAGCGCACCCGGCGCGGTCTGCTTGAGCAGGGCCGCGACCCCCGCCCGCGCCCTTCCCCGCATCATGCTGTCCAGGCACCGCCCGGCCAGCAGGAAGAAAAGCAGCATCACCGCCCCGTCGAACCACGCATGCGCGCCGCCCGTGACGGTTTCGAACAGGCTCATGCCCGTGGTCAGCAGCACGCCGATGCTGATCGGCACGTCCATGTTCGTCCGCCCCTGCCGCAGCGCCGCCCAGGCGGAGCGAAAGAAGGGCTGGCCCGCATAGGCCACCGCAGGCAGCGCGATCAGCGCCGACAGCCAGTGGAACATGGTCCGCGTGGCCCCTTCCGCCCCCGACCAGATCGACACCGACAGCAGCATGATGTTCATCGCCGCGAAGCCAGCAACGGCCAGCGCGCGCACCAGCGCCTTGCTCTCCGCCGCCGCCACGTCCTGATCCGGGTCGGCCAGCGGCTCCGCCTCGAAGCCCAGCGCCATGATCGCGGCCTTCAGGTCCGGCGGCGTCAGCGCCACGTCATGGCGGATCGCGACCCGCTTCGCCCCCAGATTGACCCGCGCTGACAGGATGCCCGGCGTTGACGGCAGGCCGTTCTCGATCTTCGACAGGCATCCCGCGCAGTGGATGCCGGGCACCGCGAACAGGCTTTCCTTCGCTTCGACCAGGGATTCTTCGGGCAAGGCGGGCTGGCTGGCCATCAGTCGACCTCCCGCAGCAGATGTTCTTCGCCGCCATCATGGCGAATGTCGAACCGCACCTGCCACCGTCCGGCGGGCAAAGCGCGATCGCTCACATAAAGTCCCGGCTCCGCCTCATGCAGATGCAGCGCGATGTCCGGCGACCGCCCCAGCGGATGCTGCGCCACCGCGCTCATCCGCGCGCCATGCACGTTCAGCGTCATGCGCACATGCCGCGCCGTGTCCAGCGTCACCTCATCGCGCCAGCCCAGCTTTTCCTGCGCCCGCGCCTGCGCCAGCCAGCCGTTGAACTTCTGGCTGGCGACATAGCTGTTTTCCACCACCGTGCCGCCAAAGGAGCGCACGGCGAACGTCGCCATCAACACATTGACCGCGATCACCACCGCAAAAAAGCTCACCAGTATCGCCGTCATGTGCCAGCCGGTGAAGGAACGCGCTTGCTGCTTCATGTTCAGGGCCTTTCAAATCGGGCGGGCTCGCTGTCGCCGCCCCCTTCGCGATCGATGGCGCGCACGGCAAAGGCGAAATCCTGCCGTGCCGGACCAGCCGCTGGCAAGGTCAGGAATATGCGCAGCTTCGCCACGCTGTCTGCGGGCACGGTCGCTCTGACGGAGGTGCCCGCCGTTTCGCGCGATCCCGCGTCGGTCCACAGCTTCGCGCCGGCAATGCCGGTGGCGCTCACTTCCACCTCGCGCGGCCGCGCCTCCATATTGCGCAGCTTCACCGTATAGGCGTTGCGGATCGTCCCATCGGACAGGCGCACGAAGATCGGGTTGCGATCCTGCTGCGCGCTGATGTCCAGCCGGGTGCGCGCGCCCAGAGCGAACAGCATCGCCCCTCCGATGCTCGCCCAAATGGCGAAATAGGCGATGGTGCGCGGCCGCAGCAGCGTTTTCAGCACCGGCTTGGGCGGCGCGCCCTTCTTCTCCGCCTCCGCATCGTCCTGCGTGCAATAATCGATCAGCCCGCGCGACCGCCCGATCTGCGCCATCACCTTGTCGCAGGCGTCGATGCACAGAGCGCAGGTGATGCAGCCGATCTGCGGCCCTTCGCGAATGTCGATCCCGGTCGGGCAGACGGCGACGCACTGGTTGCAATCGATACAGTCGCCAAATTCGCCCGGATGCGCCTCCGCCTTTTTCAGGCTCCCTCGCTTTTCGCCGCGCCACTCCTTGTAAGTGACGACCAGCGACTTTTCGTCCAGCATCGCCGTCTGTATGCGCGGCCAGGGGCACATATAGATGCACACCTGCTCCCGCATGAAACCGCCCAGGATGAAGGTGGTGGCGGTCAGCACCCCCACGGTCGCATAGGCGACGGGCGCTGCCGTCCCGCTCCAGAATTGCTGCTGCAATGTGGGCGCATCGGCGAAGTAGAAGATCCATGCGCCTCCGGTTATGAAGGCGATCGCCAGCCACACGCTCCATTTGACCAGCCGCCGCGCCAGCTTGCCCGCGCTCCATGGCGCTTTGGCGAGCTTCAGCTGCGCATTGCGGTCACCATCGATGAAGCGCTCCACATGCTGGTAAAGGTCGGTCCACACCGTTTGCGGACAGGCATAGCCGCACCACGCCCGCCCCACCGCCGACGTGACGAGGAACAGCCCGATCCCCGCCATGATCAGCAGCCCAGCCACATAATAGAATTCATGCGGCCAGATTTCGATCGAGAACATATAGAACCGCCGGTGCGCCAGATCGATCAGCACCGCCTGGTCCGGCGCATAAGGCCCCCGGTCCCAGCGCAGCCAGGGCGTACCCCAGTAGATGGCGAGCGTCACCGCCATGATCGCCCATTTCAGGCGGCGGTAAAATCCGTCCACCGCCTTGGGATACACGCCCTTGCGCTTCTCATAGAGCGAGGGAGCACCAGCCATCAGCACGAAGCCAATCCTTCATCTGTCATCCCGGACTTGACCCGGAATGCCGCTTCTTTCTCGCGCCCGTGGCAAAATGCAGCGGGACCCTGGATCAAGTCCGGGGTGGCGAGGACGGCCCGGCTGCTATTGCCCGGCATCACCCACGACCTCCTTGCCCGCTGCCGCAGCCGTTTCCACCCGCGTCGCCTCACCCCCGCCAAGGCTGTGCACATAGGCCGCCAGCATCCTGATGGTCGCCTTGTCCAGCTTGTCGTCCCAGCGGGGCATCACGCCATGGCGGCTGTTCCATACCGTCTCACGGATCGTGTCCGTGTCTCCGCCATAGAGCCAGATCGCATCGGTCAGGTTCGGCGCGCCAAGCTCCCGCATCCCCTTGCCCGCCGGGCCATGGCACACGGCGCAATTATCTGCGAAGACCTTGGCGCCCGCCTGCGACGCGGCGCCTGGCTTGTCCTGTCCGCTGATCACCCGCACATGGGCGACCACCTGGTCCACCTGCTCCGCCGTCAAAAGCTGATCCTTGCCAAAAGCGGGCATCAGCGACTGCCGCGTCGCCGCATGGCCGGGATTGCGCACCCCGTCGGTGATCGTCTTTTCGATCGCCGCCAGGTCGCCGCCCCACAACCAGTCATCATCGTTCAGGTTGGGATAGCCCTTCGATCCCGCTGCGCCCGATCCGTGGCACTGCACGCAATGCACGCGGAACGCCGCGCGCCCGCCCTCGACCGCCGCCTGCATCAGTTGCGGACGGCCCGGCAATGCCTCGATCGGGGTCGTGGCGATCGCCTGCCGGACCGGCGCGATCTGCTTGTCCCGCGCCGCCATTTCCTTGTCCAGCGCCCCCCGGCTCGACCAGCCGAGCAGGCCGCTCGTCGCCCGGTCGATCATCGGCCACGCCGGATAGGCGATCGTATATCCGATAGCGAACAGGATGGTCGCGTAGAAGGTCCACAGCCACCAGCGGGGCAGCGGCGTGTCCAGTTCCTGGATGCCGTCCCACTCATGATGCTTGATCTCGGTCCCGGTGGCGGCGTCGATCCGCTTTTCGTCAGCCATTTCCGGCCTCCGTTTCGTCAGTCTCGAATATGGCGAGCGCGGCCTTGTCGCTCCGCTCGCGTCCCTTGGGCAGGAAATGCCAGCCGATCAGGACGGCATAGGTCACCGCCATGAACACCAGCCCCCAGCTATCGGCGAAATGCCGCAAGGCGTCGTAGCTCATCGGCCGACCTCCTGCGGCCTGGCGCTTTCCACATCGACCAGCGTGCCCAGCATCTGGAGATAGGCGACCAGCGCGTCCATCTCCGTCAGCTTGCCCGGATCGCCGTCGAAATCGCGCGCCTGCGCCTTGGGATAGCGCTTGATCAGGTCCTTGGCGTCCGCGTCGGGATCGGCCTGCGCCTTCAGGTCGTCATTCGCGCTGGCGATGTCGTCCTTGCTATAGGGCACGCCAACATTGGACAGCGCCGTCAGGTCCCTGCTCATGTCGCCCGGCTTCAACTCGCGTTCGGCCAGGAAGGCGTAGCCCGGCATGATGGATTCCGGCACCACGGCGCGCGGATCCTTCAGGTGCTGGACATGCCATTCGTCGGAATATTTTCCGCCGACGCGGGCAAGGTCAGGCCCGGTGCGCTTCGATCCCCATTGGAATGGGTGGTCGTACATGCTCTCGGCCGCCAGGCTGTAATGGCCATAACGTTCCGTCTCGTCGCGGAAGGGCCGGATCATCTGGCTGTGGCAATTGTAGCAACCTTCACGGATGTAGATGTTCCGTCCCGCCAGCTCCAGCGGCGTATAGGGCCGCATGCCGTCCACTTTCTCGATCGTGTTGTCGATCCAGAAAAGCGGCGCGATCTCCACGATGCCGCCGATGGCGACCACGATCAGCGACGCGATGCCAAGCAGGGAGACATTGCGCTCCAGCCTGCCATGGTCCCAGAACTTGCCCTTGGTCTTGCTCGTCATGTCTTTGCTTCCTTAAGCAGGCTGGGTGACAAGGGGCCGATCCGCCGCCGGATCATAGGCCGCGTCGCTCATCGGCTTCTCCTCGCGCAGCGGGCTGCCCGCGATGGTCTTGCCGATATTCCAGGCCATGATGATCGCGCCCGCCAGGTACATGAGGCCCCCCGCCGCGCGGATGACGTACATGGGGAACATGGCGCTTACGACTTCGGAGAAGGCGTAAACCAGATAGCCATCGCTCCCATATTCGCGCCACATCAGGCCCTGCATGATGCCCGCGACCCACATCGACGCGGCGTAGAGAACGATGCCCACCGTCGCGAGCCAGAAGTGCCAGTTGACGAGACGCAACGAATAGAGCCGCTCGCGCTTCCACAGCCGGGGCGCCAGATAATAGAGGCTGGCGAAGGTGATGAGCCCGTTCCACCCCAGCGCGCCCGAATGCACATGGCCGATGGTCCATTCGGTATAGTGCGACAGGCTGTTGACCGCCTTCACCGACATCATCGGCCCTTCGAAGGTGCTCATGCCGTAGAAGGCCAGCGCCATCACCATCATGCGGATGATCGGATCGGTGCGGATGCGGTCCCATGCGCCGTTCAGCGTCATCAGGCCGTTGATCATCCCGCCCCAGCTCGGCATCCACAGCATGACGGAGAAAACCATGCCCAGCGTCTGCGCCCAGTCGGGCAGCGCGGTGTAGTGCAGATGGTGCGGACCCGCCCAGATATAGAGGAAGATCAGCGACCAGAAGTGGATGATGGACAGGCGATAGCTGTAGATCGGCCGTTCCGCCTGCTTGGGAACGAAATAATACATCATCGCCAGGAACCCGGCCGTCAGGAAGAAGCCGACCGCATTATGCCCGTACCACCATTGGGTCAGCGCATCCTGCACGCCCGCGAAGGCGCTGTAGCTCTTGGACCCCAGCAGGCTGACCGGCATCGACAGGTTGTTGACGATGTGCAGCATCGCGATCGTCAGGATGAAGCTCAGGTAGAACCAGTTCGCCACATAGATATGCGGCTCGCTGCGCTTCAGGATCGTGCCGCCGAAGACGACCAGATAGGCGACCCACACGATCGTCAGCCACAGGTCGACATACCATTCCGGCTCGGCATATTCGCGGCCCTCGGTGATGCCCATCAGATAGCCGGTGGCCGCCAGCACGATGAACAGCTGATAGCCCCAGAAAACGAACCGCGCGAGCGTGGGAAAGGCCAGCCGCGCCCGGCAGGTGCGCTGCACGACATAGAAGCTGGTCGCGATCAGCGCATTGCCGCCGAAAGCGAAGATGACGGCGGAGGTATGCAACGGCCGCAGCCGCCCGAAGCTGGTATATTCGATGCCCAGGTTCAGCGCCGGAAAGGCGAGCTGCAACGCGATGTAAAGTCCGGCGAGAAAGCCCGCCAGTCCCCAGAAGACGGTGGCGATCACGCCCCAGCGGATCGGGTCGTCATCATATTTCCCCTGGTCCACGGGCATTTTCAGCAGGCCGCGCGCGATACCGGCATAGTCAGCCCCGCGCACAGTCACCACCACCATCAGCAGCGCCGCCGCGCAGGCAATGCCCATATGGACAGCAAAGCCGCTGTCCGCCGCCATCAGCGCCGCCAGCAGGGCAAGCAGCGCGAGCGCGAACCAGCCGCCCGATTTCAGTAGCAATCGATCCATCGGATGTCCCCGTCGAAAGGTCTTCGCGGCGTCCTTCCTCCGGCCGCCGCCCCCACGCATTGACCTCTGTCAAAGGTGTGGGGCGGGGTCTTTAGGGGAATGTCCTTAGACGGGATTCCGCCACTCCCCCTCCCGCAGACGGGGAGGAGCTTGGGGGGTCAGCGCAACATTAATTGCCGTCACCCCACGGCTGGCCCGGCGTCCCGCTTCCTTGTTCGCATGGCTTGAAGAAAAGCGGATCCCAGGTCAGGCGCGGGATGACGATCTTAATGTGGCGGATTCAGTTCACTCCCCCTCGGCCATGCTCTCCAGCCGGCCTGCATCGCAAATCCGCACGCCCCGCCGCCCTGCGAGCGCGATCACGCCCAGCCGCTTCATATCGCTGATCTGCCGCGACACAGTTTCGATGGTCAGGCCAAGGATGTCCGCGATCTGCTGGCGCGACAGCGGCAGGTCGATCACGCCGCTCGCGTCGGCGCGCAACCGCCTGCTCATGTCCAGCAGGAAGGACGCGACCTTTTCCCGCGCATTCTTCCGCCCCAGCAGCAGCATCCACGCCCGCGTCCGGTCAAGGTCGTCCAGCGTCCGCTGGAGCAGCCGGTGCTCCAGTTGCGGATGCTCGCGCGCGAACCCGTCGAACGCCCCCCGCGGATAAAGGCACAGCCGCGCGTCGGTCAGCGCCGTCACGCTATGCGGCGTGCGCGCGCCAAAGGGGCGGCCGATAAAGTCCGAAGCATAGACCACGCCCACGATCTGCTCGCGCCCGTCACCTGTCGACGTTGCGAGTTTCAGCGTTCCTTCGATGACATTGGCGACGATCATGCTGTCATCGCCCTCCCACATCACCGTCTGCCCGGCTTGCAGCGTCACCCGCCGCCCGATCCGGTTGAGCGCCACCCGCTCCTGCGGGTTCAGGTCGGCGCAGACCGCCTGGTCGCGCACCTCGCACCGATCGCAATAGCCCGCGCTGCACCCCCCCGCGGCCGGTGTCATCATCGCCGCCATTCCGGCATCCCCGCGCGCCTTTTGCGCCAGATCAAATTGCATATCCATGCCCGCTGCATGCCCCCGCGCGCGCTCGCGACCTATCCGTAAATGTCCGTAGATTTGATCGAGCGCGCGAACCCGCAGCGGGAGGATATTTTCGGCTTGCTCGTTTGAGGGAGCGGGACCCCGGATCAAGCCTGTCCTGAGCGTGTCGAAGGGTCCGGGGTGACGGCCTTCAGAGTCTGCTCACTCCAACCCCGCATGAAAGGCGATCCGCAGCGCTTCGGCGAGGCTTTTCACCTCCAGCTTCTGCATCAGGTTGGCGCGGTGGATTTCCACCGTGCGCGGGCTGATGCCCAGGTCAAAGGCGATGGTCTTGTTCGGCAGTCCCTCGACCAGCCCGTCCAGCACCTCGCGTTCCCGCTCCGTCAGGATGTTCAGCCGCGCGCGCGCATCGTTCGCGCGGGCAGTCGCGCCGCGATCCGCCATCAGCAGCTTGCGCGCCGCCTCGATGCAGCCCAGCAGCGCCGCTTTCTCGAACGGCTTTTCGATGAAATCGCTCGCGCCCGCCTTCATCGCCGCCACCGCCATGTCGATGTGGCCATGGCCGGTCATGATCACCACCGGCAGCATGATGCCGCGCGCGCGCAATTCCCGGTGCACCTCCAGCCCGTCAATGTCGGGCATGCGCACGTCCAGCAGGACGCAGCCCGGCTCCAGACCGGCGGCCTCCTTCAGGAACGCCGCGCCCCCTTCGAACAGGCGCACGGCATAGCCGCTCGTCCTGAGCATGAAGGACAGCGACCGGCGGATCGCATCGTCATCGTCCACGACATAGATGGGATAGGCTTCGCTCATGCTCCGTCCGCTGCGTCCAGTGTGAAGTGAAACTCCGTGCCGCCCCATTGCGACGGCTGCGCCCAGATGCGCCCGCCATGTCCTTCCACGATCGTCTGGCTGATCGACAGGCCAACGCCCATGCCAGACGCCTTGGTGGTGGTGAAGGGGGTAAAGAGCGTCCGCGACATTTCCGGGTCAAGGCCTGAACCGCTGTCGGAGATGATCACCTCGACCCTGTGGCCCTCGGCCGGGACGGCGGAAAGGCGCAGGATGCGCGCGGGGGTCCGCGTCATCGCCTCAAGGGCGTTCTTGACCAGGTTGATGATCACCTGTTGCAGTTGCACGCGGTTGACCAGCACCCTGTCGACCCGCCGGTCGACGCTGATATCCATGTCGATGCCGCTGCTGTCGGCGCCGATAAAGGCAAGCGCGGTGCCTTCCGCCAGCAGTTCGCGCAGGGATTCAGGCTGGCGCATCGTTTCGCCGCGCTTGATGAATTCACGCAGCGACCGGATGATCTCGCCCGCGCGCAGCGCCTGCCTGGCGCTCTCGTCCATCGCCTCGCGCAGCAGTTCTCGGTCCACCGGCCCGTCGCCGTCCAGCAGGTCGCGCCCGGCCTCCAGATAATTGGCGATAGCGGTCAGCGGCTGGTTCAGTTCATGCGCCAGCGCGGACGCCAGCGTCCCCATGGCCGTCACCCGGCTGGCATGGGCCAGTTCCGCCTGAAGGTCGGCGACGCGCCGCTCGGCCTGCTGCCTTTCGGTCAGGTCGCGGATGAAGCCGGTGAACAGCCGCCGCCCCTGATCCTGCACCTCCCCCACCGACAGTTCGATGGGAAAGGTCGATCCGTCCCGCCGCCGGGCGCTCGTCAGGCGGCCGATGCCGATGATCCGCTTTTCGCCGGTCTTGAGATAATGGTCGATATAGCCGTCATGCCGCTCCCGGTCCGGGGAAGGCATCAGCATCGAAATATTCTCGCCCAGCACGTCGCTTTCGGCATATTGGAACATGCGCTGCGCCGCCGCGCTGAACGACACGATGCGCCCGGCCATGTCGATGACGATCAACGCATCCGGCACCGTCGCCAGGATCGACCCCAGCAGGGCCTGCTCCAGGCTGTGCGCGCGCTCGCTCAGTCCGTCCGTCTCGTCATCCGCCACCGCCATGTCATTAGCATGCCGTCTATTCAGTGCGCCAGCAAGACGGGCACGCGCGCCTCGTGCAGAATGGTGCGGGTCACGCCGCCGAACACGAACTGGCGCAGGCGGCTGTGGCCATAGGCCCCCATGACCATCCAGTCCGGCTTCAACACGCCGATCGCCGCCATCAGCGCGTCTTCGGCCGGCCGGCCGTCCTGCGGCCAGGTGTGAAGCTGCGTGCCGATGCCATGGCGCGCGAGATATTCGGGCGCGCCGGTCTCCGGGAAGGGATATCTGCCCGCTTCCTCGACAGTCACGACATGCACCTCCTGCGCAAGCTTGAGCAGCGGCACCGCCGCCCGCAACGCCGCCGATGCTTCCTGCGATCCGTTCCACGCGACCAGCGCGCGGCCCGTCACCATCACCGACCGCGCCGATTGCGGGACCGCCATCACCGGAACCGCGCCGGACAGCGCCAGGTCGGCCGCGATCGGCAGGGGATCGTTGAACTGCCCGCGCGCCCGCTGGGGCAATGTCACCACGATCAGGTCGCTCAGGATAGAGGCGGACAGCAGGCCGCGCACGATTTCGTCATCCAGTTGCCGCCAGTCCCAGCTCACGCCTTCGCGCCGCACCTGTTCCTCGATGCGCGCGCGCAGCTTCTCGTCCGCCTTCCGCAAATCCTCGATGATTGCCGGGGCGAGGCCCGCGCCGCCATAGATGTCCGCGCCGACCATGCCCGGCACGGGCGTCACCTGCACGCAATGGATATGCGCGCCGGTTGCGCGCGCGATGTCGCATGCCGCCTGCAACCGGCTTTCCATGCCCAGATCGTCATGGATGTGCAGCAGAACCGATTTCATCCCACGTCTCCAGCTTGAGAGAGGTTAATCCCGTCCATCCTGGCTAGGGGGTCCCCCGCCACGCCGCCATCCGGGATAGTCCTTATATCCTTTCCGCCGCGAAAGCCTGATTTGATGGAGTATGACATGGACGACCATACGCCTCGAACTTGCGCGCACGCCCGCTTTTCCCAACGGATCGGCCGCGCGCAGCTATGTGATGCGCCTGCCCCTCGCCCATGACGGGAAGATCGACGAGCAGGAATATCGCCATCACCCCGAACTCGCGACCGTCCGCCGCTTCTGGCCCAATGAGCCTGACCGCCACGGTTGCCTGCTGCGCACCGCGGACGGCTGGGCGCTGTCCTATGCGCCGGGAGAGGAGGATGATGAAAATCTGTTCCGGCTGGACGCGCATGCGATCGTGCCGGGCAGCTATCTGACGCTGACGGAGCCGGACGGCGCGCGCCTGCCCTTCGTGGTCAAGGCGCTCGCCGCCGCTTGATTCCCGAAAGGAGGGGCAGCACATGGCCGCCCCTCCTTCCCCCCTTGTTCAGAACTTCATGCCCACGCCCACGCCGAAGACCAGCGGGTCGAGATGCACGCGCACCTTCTGCACCCCGGCGGCGGTGGTCGAAAGCCGGGCGGTCGTGTCGATGTCGATATATTTGACGTCCAGGTTCAGGAACAGCTTGTCCGTCAGGTCGATGTCGACCCCGGCCTGCGCCGCCCAGCCGAAGCTGTCGGACATATGCACCTTGGTCGCGCCCACCGCGCTTTCCAGCCCGTCCGAAGCTTTTTCATTGTAGAACAGCGTATAGTTGACGCCCGCCCCGACATAGGGCCGGATCTTCGCTTCGGGCAGGAAATGATATTGCGCCGTCAGCGTCGGGGGCAGCACCCAGGTCGACGCCAGCTTGCCGATGCTGCCGGTCGTGCCGCTGCGTCCGCTGGCGCTGTGCTTCGTGGTGGCGGCGATCAGTTCAAAGCCGATATGGTCGGTCGCCATATAGGTGAAGTCGATTTCCGGCATGACGCTGTTGTCGACCTTCACCTTCTCCCCCGGAAAGCCCGGCAGCACGCTTCCGCTGCTTTCGTTGGGCGCGACCAATATGCCGCGCAGGCGGACGAGCACGTCGCCTTGCGCCGCCTGTGCTGGCGCGGCCGCAACCGCGCAGGCCGCCGCCGCGCCGAGCAGGATCGTCTTGATAGTCATAGCGAAAATCTCCTTCCCTGTTTGTTGGGGTGAGACCTCTGTGCGCCCGCGCCGCCGGTCCGGCATTGATCCGGCGCAACCGGCAATTTGACCTGCCTCAATGCGCGCGGCACGGGGGCATGCGATCCGCCTGAGCCATGTGGACCTATCATCCCGACCTGCTCGCCCGGCCCGTGCCGCGTTACACCAGCTATCCGACGGCGGCGCAGTTCACGCCCGATGCGGGCAGGACGGAGCTTGCCCTCCGGCTGGACAGGGTGGAGCCCGGCACGCCCCTCTCCCTCTATGTCCACATCCCCTATTGCCACGACATCTGCTGGTATTGCGGCTGCAACACGGGCGCGGCCAACCGCGCCCAGCGCCTGACCGCCTATGTGGAGGCGCTGGAGCGGGAGATCGCGCTGATCGCCGCGCGGCTGCGCGGACGCGGCAAGGTGGCGCGGATCGCCTTCGGCGGCGGCAGCCCCAATTCGCTGCCGCTGGTCGATTTCGTCCGCCTGCTCCAGCAGCTTCTGCTCTGCTTCGACGCCCGCGATATCGAGATTTCGGTCGAACTTGACCCCCGCCGCCTCGACGCCACATGGATTTCGACCATGGCGGCGATGGGTGTCAGCCGCGTCAATCTGGGCGTGCAGACCTTCACCCCGCATGTTCAGGCCGCCATAGGCCGCATCCAGCCGCTCGATATGGTGGAGCGCGCCACGGATCAGCTTCGCGCGGCGGGTATCGCAACCGGCTTCGACCTCATGTACGGCCTGCCGGGGCAGAGCCTGGATGACCTTGCCGCCACCATCGACGCCAGCATCGCCATGCAGCCCGCCCGCGTCGCGCTGTTCGGCTATGCCCATATGCCGCAACTTCTGCCGCGCCAGCGCCGCATCGACGGCAGCACGCTGCCCGATCTTGCCACCCGCTTCGACATGGCGGCGCAAGGTTATGCCATGCTGACCATGGCTGGCTACGACGCCATCGGCTTCGATCATTTCGCCCTGCCGCAGGACGGGCTTGCCCGCGCCGCGCGCGAAGGACGGCTGCGCCGCAATTTCCAGGGCTTCACCGACGATCCGGCGGACATCCTGCTGGGCTTCGGCGCCAGCGCGATCAGCCAGTTTCCCGACCTCATCGTCCAGAATGAAAAGCAGGCCGGGCCTTGGCGCGAACTGGTCGACGCGGGCCAGTTGAGCGCAACGCGCGGCACCTTCCGCACATCCGAAGACCGCCTGCGCGGCGGCATCATAGAGGCGCTGCTGTGCCGGGGCGAAGCGCCCGCCGGGGCTGTGCATCCCATGCCTGACCTGTCGCGCTTCGAACGGCTGGGCCTTGTCGAGCTGAGCGAGGGTCACATCTTCCTCACGCCCGATGCGCTGCCCTATGCCCGCAGCATCGCCGCCTGCTTCGACGCCTATCTGCAACCCGTGGAAAAGCGTTTCAGCCATGCGGTATAGCGCATTGGCGCTGGCCGCCGCCGCGCTATCGCCACTCCCGGCAAGCCAGTTGCCCCATGAACAGGGGCCATCGCCCTATTTCTGCGGCAACGCCCCGCCCGGATGGGTTCCGCCATGGCAGCGCAGGCCCGAAGATCCCTCGGACAGGCATGCCGCCTGCCATCTCATCCTGTGCGGACGGAAAAAGGCGCAGGCGGAACCGGGCGAAGACAGCGACGGCCCGTGCTGACCGCTTCGCCGTGCATGATCATGTTTGAGCGACCGTCACCCCGGACGAACCCTTACCAGCCTAGCCGCGTTTGAGGATGCAGTTCAGCGCAATGGCTCTCAGCAGCATGGAATGTCCTTTCCAGTGCGAAACGGCCGAACCCTTTTGTGCGGAGAAAGGTTGCCCGCGGGGTGGAAACGTCAGCCATGCTGCGCCAATAGGGCGGCATGTCCAGACTCGGCCTACCACCCGCATATGCCGTGCGCGCCCGCGCCCTGATCGACAGGCTGTTCCGGGGATCGCCCGATGGCGTCATACCCGTGGCGCGCCGCAGGGTGGCGACGGCGGCGGGCGCGGTGCTGCTGGGGCTGGTGGCACTTCTGTTCGCCCGGCTGGGCGACCATCTTCAATCGCTGCACGGCGCGATCGTCCACCGCTGGCCTTATCTGCCGCTGGTGCTGACGCCGCTGATCTTCGCTGGGACGGCGTGGATCACAATGCGCTTCTTTTCCGCTGCGCGGGGATCAGGCATACCGCAGGTTATCGCCGCCGCGCATAATCCCGAAGCGTCGAGCCGGGGGCCGCTGATCTCGTTAAAAACGGCCATGGCCAAATTCTGGCTGACCCTCGCCATGCTCTTTGCCGGAGGCTCCGTGGGAAGGGAAGGGCCGACGGTTCAGATCAGCGCCGCCATCATGATCGCCGTCCACCGGCTGCTGCGCGTGCCCGTCACGGCGGGCGTCTATATCGCGGGCGGCGCGGCGGGCGTGTCGGCCGCGTTCAACACGCCGCTGGCGGGGGTCGCCTTCGCCATAGAGGAATTGGCCGCCGCCTATGAACAGCGGGTGGCGGTTCTGGTGATGGCGGCCGTCATGATCGCCGGTTTCGTCAGCCTCGGCATAGCGGGCGACTATGTCTATTTCGGCGCGATGCGGCAGACGCTGGCGCTGGGCCCTGCCCTTATCGTCATTCCGGTCATCGGCATCTGCGGCGGGCTGGCGGGCGGCCTCTTCTCACGGTCCGTGCTGGCGTTCGGACGGTCCCAGCATCCGGCTCTTGCCGCCCTGCGCGCGCGGCCCGTGCGGCTGGCGCTGGGCTGTGGCGTCATCGTGGCGGTGATCGGCATCGCGACGGGGATCAGCTGGGGCACAGGCTACGGCACGACGCGCCATCTGGTCGAAGGGGACGGAGCGCCGCCGTGGTTCGGCCCGGCAAAGCTGGGCGCGACGCTGGCGACGACGCTCAGCGGCACGCCCGGCGGCATCTTCGCGCCGTCGCTGTCGGTCGGCGCTGGCATCGGCAATCTCCTGTCGCCGCTGTTCACCGCGCCCTCCGCCGTGGTCGTTGTCCTTGGCATGGCCGCATATTTCGTCGGCGTGGTCCGCGCGCCGCTGACCGCCGTCATCATCATCACGGAAACGACCGCCAGCCGGGGGCTGGTCATCCCGCTATTCGCGACCGCGCTGATCGCCGACACGGTCAGCGCGCTGGTCTGCCGCGAAAGGCTCTATCACGGCCTGTCGCGCCCCTTCCTGCAAAAGACGGCGGCTCCCGCCTGACCGCTATGCTTCAGAAGGGGAAGAACCAGTGGATCGCCGCCACCGCCGCGGCCCATGTGATGATGTTGAGCGGCAGGCCCACCTTCACGAAGTCCAGATAGCGATATCCCCCCATCTGGTAGACCAGCACATTGGTCTGATAGCCGAAGGGCGTGGCGAAGGCGGCGCTGCCCGCCATCATCACGGCGACCAGGAAGGGGCGCGGGCTGACGCCCAGGCTTTCCGCCAGCGCCACCGCGATCGGCGTCACCAGCACCGCGACGGTCGCGTTGGACAGCAATTCGGTCAGCACCAGCGTCGCCCCGTACAAAAGGATCAGTGCGCCCAGCGGCCCGAAAAGGCCCACCTTGCCGACAAGCGCATTGGTGGCCGATGCGGCAAGGCCGGTCTGTTCCAGCGCGATGCCGATCACGACCATGCCGACGACCAGCATCAATATTTCCGGCCGCAACCCGCCATAGGCCTCCTCCGGGCCGATCACCCGCAGCAGGATCAGCAGCACCGCCCCGGCAAAGGCGGCGGCGGCGATCGGCGCTATGTTAAACGCGGCCAGCAGGATCACGCTGGCGAAGATCGCGGTCGACGCAAAAGCCCTTGCCGGGGCGAGCGGCCTTTGCCTGGCGAAATCGCTGGCGTCTCCGATCGCGTCTCCCGCCACGTCCAGATGGCTGACATGATGCGGCAGCGCCGCCTCCATCCGTTCCAGCGCATCGGGCAAGGGGCGCGCGATCAACCGGCCGGAAAAGAGGAAGAGGTAGAGGCCGCCCGTGATCGCCACCGCCAGACCCACGGGCGTGATTTCGAATATGGAAAAGGGCGGCTGTCCCGACGATCGCGCCATGTCGTCGACCAGCAGGTTGGTGGACGTGCCGATCAGGGTGCAGCAACCGCCCAGCACCGCGACATAGGACAGCGGCATCAGGAACCGCTTGGGGTCGAGCTTCAGCGATTTCGCCACGTCCCGGACCACGGGCGCGGACAGCACGACGATGGGCGTGTTGTTCAGGAAGCCCGATGCGGCGCCGCACAACAGGATCAGCAGCCAGACGCCAAGCGCCCCTATGCGCCTGCAAAGCGCGACCGCCTTGCGGATCAGCAGGTCCAGCAGGCCCGACAATTCCATCGCATGGGCGATGACGAACAGCGACGCGAGCGCGATGATAGCGGGGCTGCCGAACGCGCCCTGAACCTCGCTGGGGCGGACTGCGCCGGTCAGCAGCAGTATCGCGGCGCCCGCCAGCGCCACGACATCGGCCCGCACCCTGTCCCAGATCAGCGCGGCGATCACGCCCGCCAGCACGGCAAGGGTGACAAGTTGCTCTAACGTCATGGGTCCCGGCTAGCATAATGGCGCGGCGGAGACAGGAAAAATGCGAAAAGCCGTTGTCCTGGCATGACTTAAGGGATCAATTTCCCGCAGCTATCTGCTAGGCTGCCGCCATGGCCGAGCAGAATATCCGGTTGCGCATCCTTTCCCACCTGATCGCGGCCGCAGCAGGGTCCGCATTGACGTTCGCCCTTATCCACCGTGCGCCAGCGCCCGAGCAGCAGCCGGACCAAGCCGCCAAGCCGCCCGCGCCCGTGGTGGAGGTTCCGAGAATCCCCGTGCTTCCCGCACCCCCGCCGCCGCTCGATCGGGCGGCGCTGCTGGCGGCGGCAGCCAGCGCCGCAGACGCGGTGGCGAGCGGCGCGCCCCTGCCCCAATCCAATGCGGCGCTGGCCGGGCGCTCCTTCGTCCTGCGCATTCCCTTCGGCTGCCATGGCGAAATGGCGGAAAAGGATGCGGACGTCTGGGCAGGCTGGAGCTTCAACCCCAAGAGCCGCGCGCTGCGCCTGACCGCGCGCTCCGCCGCTCTTACCGACGCGGCATGGGTGAAGCAGCTCGCGAGCGAGATGGAATTCGACGCGGTGGAGGGCTTCTGGCTGCGCCGCCCCTGGACGAGCGCCGAGCAATGCGCGGCAGGCGATCTCGCCTCGTCCGGCGCCATGCCCGACACCGTGCCGGACCCCGGCGCGCAGCGCCTTGCCATCGCTGAATTCTACTCTCCCGGCGGCCCGCGCACGCTCCGCCGGGGCGGCCGCCCCTATACCTCCACCGTCAAGCTGGAGGAGGGAGAAAGCCCATCTCCCGCAGGCTATCAGCTTCAACTGGAAGGCAGGCTTTCCGGCTTCCCCGATGGCCAGCCCGTCCACTGTTCACAGGAAACCCCCGCCACCGCCCCACGCTGCCTCATCGCGGTGCAGTTCGAACGCGTGGCCTTCATGGCGCCGGGCAAGGACGAACCGATCGTCGAGTGGCGGTAGGCCGACCCATCAACCTCACCCGTCCGGGCTGAGCCTGTCGAAGCCCTCCCCGGAACGCCTGCCGCAATCAGGCCGCCGAAGGGCTCCTCCCAAAAAGAAGCCCTTCAGAAACCTCAACCGGCGCGGATCACCCCGCCGCCTGAGCCAGCACCTGCGCCGAAGGTTTGTTCGCTGCATCGACAGTGCCATCCGCGATCATCGCCTTGGACAGTGACGCCGCTTCCGCCTTGATCGCGGCATCCTCGCTGGTCTGGCTCGCGCCGATGAGCGCGGCGAGCAGCAGGTTGCGGTTCACCGGATTGGCCTGTTCGGCGACGGCCTTGCGCGCCAGCGGGATCGCTTCGGCATAGAGCGGCGCGGCGCCAGCCTTGTCCTGCTTGCCCAGCTTGAAATTGCCAAGCTGGATCAGCACGCCGGTCAGCACGCCCCTGCTCTGCGCGTCGGCGGGCTTGGCGGCGACCACCTTGCGCCAATGCGGCAGGCTTTCCTCGTACAGCGGGGCGATCGCGTCGATCTTCTGCAAGGCCGCGTTCGCCGCCGCCGCGGCATAGAGCGCGTTGGCGAGGAAATTCACATTCTCGATCTTGTCCGGCTGCGTCTTCACCGCGTCGCGGATGGCGGGCAGCGCGGCTTCATATTTGGCGAGCGCGGTTGCATTGTCGCCGCTCTGCTGTGCCGT
Organism: Sphingobium sp. DC-2; assembly: GCF_000722555.1. NCBI lineage: Bacteria > Pseudomonadati > Pseudomonadota > Alphaproteobacteria > Sphingomonadales > Sphingobiaceae > Sphingobium > Sphingobium sp. DC-2. Next base: position 116,586 of record NZ_JNAC01000054.1, read on the forward strand.
CTGACCGGCGGTAAAGTCGGTCACCGCCTTGTTGAAGGCGGCGATCTGCGCCTGGCTGAGCGCCGGGGCGGCAGCATCGGCAGCGGGCGCGGAAGCAGGCGCGGCGCCGGACTGTTCCTGCGCGGCGGCGGCGGTAACGGATGCGGAAAGGAAAAGGGCTGTCAGCAGAGCACGGTGCATCTGTTCATTTCTCCGGCTATGCGGACGCGCGCCGAATAGCAAAAGACACACGACCACAGTTGAACAAGGCATCAACGCCTCGACCCAAGTTAAGGATGCTTCATCGTCGATCAACCCATTTTCGCGATGAATTTCATGGGGTTCGCTTACCCGATCCGGCCAGAGCCGGACACGTCACCAGCCATCATTGCAGTTCCGGCAGTGGCGGGAAGGCGGCCAGGAAAGCGGCGTCGACATTCTGCGCCTGCCCGTTGATCGCCGCCGCCCCGCGCCCCAGCAGGAACAGCGCGGCTTCCGCGATATGCTGCGCCTCCAAGCCGCCGCGATAGGCCGGGTCGGGAAGCTCCGCCGGATCGACCAGCGTCTCCAGCCCCGCGCCACCCGTCATGCCCGACAGCACCATGCCGGGGCAGATCGCATTGATGCGCAGCCCGCGCGCGGCGAAGGGACCGGCGGCCGACCGGACAAGGCCGACCAGCCCATGTTTGGAAATGGAATAGGCGGCGGCTTCCGAAAAACCCACCACCGCCGCCAGCGAAGCGGTGACGACGCAACTACCCCGCGGCCGCAGCCGGGCAAGCGCCTGCTGCACGCCCATGAAGGTGCCCCGCAAATTGACGCCGACCAGCCTGTCGAACAGGTCCAGCCCAACCTCTTCAAAGGGGATATAGGGTTGAAGGATACCTGCGTTCAGGAAAGCGTGGTCCACCCCGCCAAAGCGGTCGGCCGCCGCGTCGAACATGGCGCGATTATCGTCTTCGCTGGAAATGTCGGCGCGCACGGCGATCGCCTCGCCGCCCGCCTGCTCGATCAGTTCGACGGTCCGCCGCGCCTGGTCGATCGCGATGTCGGCGACGACAAGCTGCGCGCCTTCCGCCGCCAGCCGCCTGCTTGCCGCCCGGCCGATGCCCGACCCGCCGCCGGTGACGATCGCCACTTTTCCCGCGAAAGCCTTGCCGCCCATCTGCCTCTTCCTTTCCATCTTTGGGCAAGAGGCTAATGCATGAAGGCCGCGCCCTGCCATCCTCCAATTGGATTAGATAGCCCTCAGGAGGAGCAGCACGCCGCTCTGGGCAAGCTCATCTTTAATTCGCGCAGAGGCGCAGAGAACGCAGAGTTGGAAGGATGAAGGCCAAAGGTCCTCTTTAAAATCCTTCGCGCCTCCACGTGAACCAAAAGCTCTGCGCCATCTGCGCCTCTGCGCGAACCAAAACTACTCTCTCGCCCGAAATAGCCTGCCAGATCACTATAAGTGAGCCCCCTTCAGCCACCCCGGCCTATCCCGCCCTGCTCCTCCTGCAACCCCGTCGTGCGGAACGGGCGGATGGCGCACAGCATGGCGATCCACTGGCGCTGGAGCAGGCTGTTCTCCCTGTCCCGCTCGGCCAGCGCATGCGTGTCCCGGCGGAACCGCTCCATCATCTCGGCAAGCTGCGCAATGCCCGCATTGGACAGCTTCAACAGTTCGGACGCATAGACCGCGTCCGGCGCGGCGAAGTCCATCGCCAGGAACTGCTGCTTCATATGCTTTTCGAACAGGCCGCGCATCGGCAGCTTGCGGAAGATGAGCGCGCGGTCGACCAGCGGACGCACCTTGTCGTCGCGGATGCGGTCGATCAGCGCCAGCCGCTCCAGCTTGGCGAGCGCGACATCCAGCGCCGCTGGCGCGATGTCGAAATCCTGCGCCAGTTCGCGCGGGCTCGCCCCCGCCATCAGCGCCATGAACAGCAGCGACAGGAACACATCGGCGGACAGCGCCCGTTCCTGCGCCAATGTCAGTTCGCGCGCGAGGCCCGACCGCGCCTGCTCCGCCTCATGCGCCAGTTCCATGATGGTCGTGCCGCACAGCCCCGCCAGCCGCTCCAGCCGGTCGATCGACAGCGACCTGCCCGCCAGCCAGCGCTTGACCGTGGCCTCCCCGACTCCCAGTTCGCGGGCCAGCCGCACCGCCGTCCATCCTTCGCTGCGCAGGTGGCGGCGAAGGACGCTCAACATGGCGGCGCTTGTGGAATCGGATCGCATGATGATCCGATGATGCGCGGATATTGATCCCTTTTTCAAGTGCGCCCTTCGGCATCCACGATGGCGGGCGTAGCATGCTCCCCGCGAAAAGCCCCCCTCGACGCAAGCACGTGCGAGGAGAGGATCGTAGGAGATGGAGAGCGATGAACGATATCTTGATCAGGAACGGCACGGTGGTCGACGGCACCGGCGCGCCTGCCTTCCAAGCCGACGTGCGCGTGCGCGGCGGCAAGATCGCAGAGGTCGGGCCCGGCCTTGAGCCGCAGGGCGAACGGCTGTTCGACGCGGCGGGATGCTATGTGACGCCGGGCTTCATCGAAAGCCATACCCATTATGACGGCACCATGTGGTGGCAGCCTGATCTCGACCCGCTGCCCGGCTATGGCGCGACCACGATGATCCTTGGCAATTGCGGCTTTTCCGCCGCGCCGCTGCACAAATATATGCCCGCCCAGCGCGAGATGATCGGCATCTTCTCCTTCTTCGAGGATATTCCCGAAGGGCCTTTCATGGAAAAGCTGCCCTGGGACTGGAACACGTGGTCCGAATATCGCGCCTCGGTCGAGCGCAATGTGAAGGTGCCGCTAAACTATGCCGCCTATGTCGGCCATATCGCCATCAGGCTGGCGGCGATGGGGGTGGAGGCGTGGGAACGCGAAGCGACGCCGGAAGAAATTGCGCGCATGTGCGAGCTTCTGGATGACGCGCTGGCAGCGGGTGCGCTCGGCATGTCGGACAATATGCATGACCATGACGGGCAGGACCGGCCCGTCCCCACGCTGATGGCGAACGACGCGGAATTTTCCGCCCTGTTCGACGTGATGGAGCGCTATCCCAACTGCTGCTATCAGGTGATCGTCGACACCTTCATGCGCATGACGGGTCCCGCCAATCTGGAACGGCTGTCGAAACTTCTGTCGGGCCGCAAGATCCGCGTCCAGATCGCGGGCGCGGTGCCGACGCTTGAATTCCAGAAGGGCATCCTGCCCGCCATGCAGGACAGCCTGCGCAAGATGCGGGAGGCCGATGTCGATGTCTGGCCGGGCTTCGCCCATGTGTCGCCGACCTCGACGCTCAGCCTCGTCAAGTCGCTGATCTTCGCCCAGTCCAACGATTATGTCTGGCATGAGGTGGTGCTGGCCGACGATCATGCGGAAAAAGCGCGGCTGCTGGCCGATCCGGACTGGCGCGCTCGTGCACGCGAAAGCTGGGACAACAACGCCTGGCCGCATTCGCCGCTCAAGAATCCGCAGGACCTCTATCTGCTGGACAGCGAAAACGGCACGGGGCCGCTCAACATCACCTTGAAGGAATATGCGGAGTCTCTGGGGCTTCACCGCTCGGACGCGATGGCGGACTGGATCTTGAAGAACGGCACGCGCTCCACCGTCCACATGGCGCCCTTCCCCAAGGATGAGGAATTGACGATCGAGCTTATGCGCGATCCCAAAACGGTCGGCAACATCTCCGACGCTGGCGCGCATCTCCAGATGCTCTGCGGCGGCGGTGAGAACGCGCTGCTGCTCACCCAATATGTGCGCGAGGAAAAGAAGCTTAGCATCGAGGAAGCGGTGCATGTGATGACGGGCAAGCTCGCCGTCCACTTCAACCTTGCCGACCGGGGCGTGATCGCCCCCGGCAAGCAGGCGGACATCGCCGTCTTCAATCTGGACGAGGTGCAGCGGCAGGCGATGGAAAAGGCGTTCGACGTTCCAGACGGGCGCGGCGGCACCACATGGCGCTTCACCCGCAAGCCGATGCCCACACGGCTGACGCTGGTGAACGGCGTGCCAACCTTCGAAAACGGCGCCTACACGGGCGCGAAGCCGGGCGAATTCCTCTCCCCGGTGATCGGATCGCCCAACCTCGCCATCGCCGCTGAATGAAGGACAGGGCGCGCCCTTTGGAGCGGCGCGCCTGCACAGGAAGGATGCAAGACATGATCGAAGCCAAGATCGGCGATGCCGACCGCGAATACTTCAACGGCCGCATCAAAACGATAACGACGGACAGCAGCGTGCTGGTCAGTTCGTCCCGCTACCTCAACCACGCGCCGTTACGCGCGCTGATCGCGCAGGAAATGCTGCGGCGGAACGGGCCGGACATGCCCAATACCGCCTATATTCCCGAAGTCGCGGCGATACTGCATGAACTGGAGGACATGCCCCGGATCATTGAACTGTTCGAAATGGAAAAGGCGCGGCTTCCACAATTCTCCAAATGGCTTTCGGAACGCCGCCTTGCAGACTTCACCATCGCTGAACTCGCCCATTGCGAAGCGGGAACATTGGGTGCGGCTATCCACGACTTCATGGTGAATTCAGGCTATCAGCTAGACCTGTTCTTTCAGGAAGTGCAGGTCGTCAACGATTTCACCTTCTATCTGCGCCAGACCGCGCTCACCCATGACATCGAACATATGGTGACGGGCTTTGGCCCCAACCATGGCGGCGAAGTCGCGCTGCTCACCGCGAACATGCATGCCAAGGCGCGGTATTTCCACCCGGAACTGTCCGCCTTCTTCTCGCGCATTGCGACCTACCTCAAGGCGAAGACGATCATGAAGGACGGGCTGCACTATCCCGAAGCCATGGTCCTCAACCTGGAGGCGGAATATCGCGGGGCGCAGCAGGGGCGGAACTGGAAATATCCTCTCATGCTGGTGGACTGGCGCGCCTATACCGACTGGCAGATCAGCGACATCCGCAGGGAATTGAACATCACGCCCGTCGAAGAAGGGCTGTGGCTCGACAGCAACCGCCTCTGCAATGAAGACGATCCGAACTATGGCGTGCCGATGCTGAACGCCGCAGAATAACCAGGCGGCGGCCTGCCCCTCCCCCCGGGCCGCCTGCCTGTCCCGCCGCCGGATGACAGCCCAGCGGCGGGACAATCCTGTATCCGGGCCCGTTCACCGGCCCGCCATTTCCTACAGGGGCGGCCGGAAGATTCCGAACAGGAACTGTTCTGCCGCTTCGCTGGCCAGGGCAAGCTGTTCCTCGGCGCCTTCTGGGGCGATGAAGAGGAAGCGGCTGCCGAAGGTCGCGAGCACGAAGATGTGCCAGGCGGCAAGGTCCGGCGCCACGCCAATCGCAAGATCACCTGTGCGGATAAGCGACAGGACAATAGGCAGGATTTTATCGATCACCTGCTGAACGAGATATTCGCAGACCGTACTGGTCATGACATCATGCTCACCCGCTCCGGCGATGAGAATCCGGCTGAGCGCAAGACAATCTTCGGAACAGAAGCGCTTCTGCATGTCGAGCATCACGCCAGTGAGTATCTCGTGGCCGGTGAGTGCACCCTTTTCAAGTTCGACGGGTGCCGCCAATATCATGTCGATCCGGCGCCGGGCAGTGAAAAGGAACAGTCCTACCTTTGAACCGAACCGCCGGTAAATCGTGTTCTTGGGCAATCCCGCACGGTCCGATATTCCATCCATGCTGGCGGCGTCATAGCCCGCCTGCCTGAATACGGACCAGGCCTGGTCAAGAACGGCGTTCCAGCTTTCCTGAGACTTGCGGGTAGGTGGCAGATCAGGAAAAACGGGCTGCGGCGCGATCCAGCCATGCTTTCCTCCTTCCTTTATGTCCGCGCGGGATGATCCGTCCTCACGGGCCGCATATCCGTAGAGGAATATATGCGCGGCATAGCGGCCAAAGGCGCGTTGATCATCCGCCCCCGGCATCCGCAGGCCTGCAAGATGCCGAAGACCATCCGTCACGATGGCGCCAAATCTATATGCGCAAAGCGAAGCATCGTCGAAGCGCGCACCGTCAGCTTCGGCCGTCTTCATGAGCAATCGCGCGAGACTGTCGCCTTGGCTCGCACGGCGCAAATAGACCTGACGGGCAACGTCGGACGAAAAGCGATTGGCGACGATGGCTGCGCGAAGGATGCCGATTCCCGGCTGCATGACTTGCCCGCGGCGCATCAGCGGCCCCAAAGCGGCAAGTTGGTCGAACAGCGGTCCGTCCGGGATCGGAAGAAAGCGCCCGGACAGCACGATCAACCGCCGCGCGACCGCCAGGAAAACATCGTCCCTGTTTTGGAAATGCAGGTAAAAATCGCTTTTGCTGATATGCGCCCGGCTGACGATCATGTCGATGGTCGTCCCATCGAACCCTTCCTTTAGAAACAGGCTTTCTGCTTCTTCGAGTATGCGGTCGCGCTGATCTGCTTCCCCCTGCCGTTCTGCCGCGCTCCTCACCATGCCATTTTTCATCATCCTGTCCTTATCGGAAAAGCGGGCTTGCTCAAGCGGAAAACAGCCTGTAGCAGGAAGCAATAGTACGCGACCGTTACGTATAAGTACGCCCACTCTTCGAAGAGAGGTGACGTAGGGTCGAAAGGGGAGAAGCAAATATGAAGACCTACACATATCCCGTTTTGGCTGCATTCCTGGCCAGCACAGCGCTGGCTTCCACAGCGGCTCTGGCGCAGACAACGGACACTAATCCGCAGGTTGCCCCCGAAATGGGCGAGATCGTGGTCACCGCCCAACGCCGTGCCGAATCAATCCAGGACACGCCCGTTTCCGTTACCGCTTTCAGCAATGAAAGCCTGCGCGAACAGAATATCTCCAGCGCGCAGGACCTGCTGGGAAAGGTTCCGTCCGTCATCGTCGGCCCCAATGGAACGCAGCGTGATGCGGAATCGATCACGCTGCGCGGCCAGGGCCAGACCTTCGGCGCGCCCGTCGGCGTCGTGAATTATTTCGCCGAAGTACCGCTGATCCAGGGATCGGTTCTGGGCGACCAGGGCGGACCGGGGCTGTTCTTCGACCTTGAATCGCTCCAGGTGTTGCGCGGCCCGCAGGGAACGCTGTTCGGCCGCAACACGACAGGTGGCGCGCTGCTGGTCGGCCCCAAGCGGCCCACCCAGAATTTTGAGGGCTACATCCAGGGCCAATATGGCAACTATAATGATCGCGAGTTTGAAGGCGCGATCAACATCCCGGTTGTGCCGGACATTCTGTCGATCCGTATCGGCGGCAAATACGCCAAGCGCGACGGTTTCACCAAGGATGTGGGGCCAGAGGCGTTCGGCTTCACCGACATCTGCGTCGCCAGCACGGTGGGATGCCTCGCCCCTGCTGGACGCGGGCCGGGCTTTGCTGGCAAGCGCTATGACGACCGCGACTATTGGACCGCGCGGATCGGGATATTGTTCACCCCTACCGATGGCGTTGAAAACTACCTCGTCGCCTACAAGACCAAGTCCGATACGAACGGCACGGGCACCTATCTGGAAGCCAGCAACGGAAATAACGCCAATCTGGCTGGTCTCGCCGCGAACCTTGCCTATCTGCGTCCCTTCGTGCCGGCTCAATCCTTCAACCCCGCGATCATCCAGGGAATACTCGCGCGCCAGCGTGAGCTCGGCCCGCGTAAAGTCGCGCTTAACACCGACACCTTCTTCAAGGTCGATATCACCAGCGTCACGGACATTTTGAGCGTCAGGCTGAATGACGCCCTGACCTTCCGCAACATCTTCGGCTACCAGCGGATGAAACAGAGTTTCGCCTGGGATCTGGACGGTTCGATCGCTCCGATTCTGGCGAACATCCCCGCGGTGGTGACGCCTGGCTTTGCTGCGCAATATCCTGAGTTGGGCGCTGCGGGCTCGTCCTACCAAGCCACCAATCTCAGCCTGATCACCGAGGAACCGCAGATCCAGGGCAAGATGCTGGATGGCAAGCTCGACTTCGTGTTCGGCGGCTTCCTGTCGCACACCAAGCCCGAAGGGTTCCAGGGTACGGGATCGTTCAATGTCGGCAATCTTGGCGGCACATTCGCCAAGATCGACACCAGGAGCACGGCCGTCTACTTCCAGGCGACACTGGATCTCGGCACCTTCTCGCCCGCCCTCGACAATCTGAAGCTGACCGGCGGCTACCGGCATACCTGGGACACGATCAAGGGTTCGCGCATCGCGCCCGCCTTCGTCGTTATCCCGACCGCAAGCGCCAAGCTCGACACCAACGCGCCGACCTGGACCATTGGCCTGGACTATCAACCGAACCGCGACCTGCTGCTGTTCGGACGGGTGACGCGCGGCTACAAGAGCGGCGGTTTCAACGCGAGCGGCCCCCGCGTCGAAGTGCTGACCTTCCAGCCCGAATATGTCACCAACTATGAAATCGGCGTGAAGAGTGATTTCAGGATCGCCGACATGCCGGTCCGGCTTAACGTCTCTGCCTATAATCTCGACTATAAGGACATTCAGCGCGCAACCGCCGACAATGCACCCAACGGCCTTCCCCCGCCAGCCAGCGGCTTCGACAGCGGCTCTCGCGTGTTCAACGCGGAGTCTGCCCGCATCCGCGGCATCGAGGTGGAAGGCGTAATCCGGCCCGTCACCGGCCTCGAACTGTCCGGCAGCTACGCCTATACCGACGCGAAATATAAGAAGTACACGCTGATCGTCGCGGGTGATCCGCGCATCCGCTTCAAGGATAGCTGCGACGGGCCAGTCGCACTACCGGCCTCTCCGGGTCAGACAGTCGCGCTCGATATGTCCTGCCTGCCCTTCCAGCATACGCCCAAGCATCAGTTCAACCTGAATGCGCGGTACAGCATGCCGCTGGGCGATGATGTCGGAACGCTGGTCGCCAATGCCGGCTACTCATGGGTTGGGACCAAATATTCGCTTCCCGTCTCGACCATCAGGGACGAACCTGACGCGAAGATCGACTCTTTCGGCCTGCTTAACCTGTCTCTCGATTGGAATGGGCTGTTCGGGTCGAACTTCGACGCGCGCTTCTTCATGACCAACGTCACGAACAAGCTGTACCGGATCAGCAGCACGAGCGCGAGCAGCGCGGGCACGGGCTTTACCGCCAGCATCTATGGCGAGCCCCGCATGTACGGCACGTCGCTCCGCTATCACTTCTAGGGAAGCAGCAGCCGTCCGGTAGAAAAATGGAGAGAGAATGAGACATATATTCGCCAGACGGCTGCTGGGATTGATGTTCGCCGGATTCTGCTTGCATGTGGGAGCCGCTGCCGCGCACGCAGCCACTCCCGCACCGGCTTCTCTGGCGGCACGGCTTCAGCGCGTCGCCGACCAGCAGGATATCGAACGGCTGATCGCCGATTATAGCGCCTTCCTGGCCGCGAAGGATTTCGATTCCTACGGCAAGCTGTTCGCCCATGGCGCGTTCCTGGGTCCGCAGGGTCAGGTCATCGCCAGCGGGTCAGAACAGGTTTCCGCCCTGGTGCGCAAATATCTGGGCGGCGATCCGGGCACCACGGTGCGCCATCTGGTCACCAACACCCGCATCGACATCGCGCCCGATGGCAACAGCGCGCAGGCGGAAAGCTTCCTCACCACGATCCAGGCGAAAACGGGTCAGCCTGCCGAAATCTTCCGCGTCGCCGTCTACAAGGACAGGTTCAAGAAGGTGGCGGGCGCATGGGTTTTCGCCAGCCGTCAGTAGGAAACCGCCTGGGTTTTGAAGGAGCGGGAACCCGTACCGCCTGCTGCGCCTGCCAATGGCCAACCGGCATCGAAACCAGCCGGCAAGTGAGATGATAGGGTCTGGTTCGAACGGATGGAGCCTTCGCTCCATCCTTTTTGCGCTTGGGGGCTCCCTGCTGCTCGGCGGTTGCCAGGCGCCTAATGACGGCAATGAAACGGCTGCTGCGAATGAAGCGGCTGCGATCAGCGGCCCGGCGCTGGACAACGGCTTTCCGGTGATGAACGCAGACCTGGCCGTCGAAGGCTTCGTCCTCTTCAAGCAGAATTGTTCCACCTGCCACGATCATCCTTCCGGGCCGGCGCCAAGCCGGGCCGTGCTCGGCTCCCTTACCCGCGAACGCATCTATGCGGCGCTGACGACCGGCGTGATGCAACCAATGGCGGCTGGCCTGACCGACGCGCAAAAACGGCTTCTGGCGGCCATGCTGCCGCAGGAAAAGCCGCTGCGCGAACCGTCGCTGACCGCCAATATGTGCAAGACCCCTGCCCCACCGGCAGCGGCATCGGCCGATGGAAGCTGGACAGGGTGGAGCTCTGATCTCACCAACCGCCGCTTCCAGCCCGCAGGCGGACTTGCCGCGGCGGACGTGCCCCGGTTGAAGCTCAAATGGGCCTTTGCCTATCCCGGCGGCGTCGGCGGCCTGCCCGTGGTTTCGGATGGCTGGCTCTACGGCGCCAGCGCCAAGGGCAATGTGTTCGCGCTCGACGCACGCACCGGCTGCACCCGCTGGACCGCCAAGGTTCCCGGAGAAGTGCGGGGCGCGCCGGTCATCGGCACCGTTCAGGCACCCGGCGGCGCGAAGGCGCGGATGCTGTTCGTCGCCGATGCGCTGGGGAACGTCGCCGCCTTTGACGCGCGCACAGGCAAGCAGCGCTGGGCGACCCGCCTATTCACCGAAGAGACGCGCCGCATCTCCGGTTCGCCGGTGCTCTACGGCAACCGCCTGTTCGTCCCCATCGCCGCTTTTGAAAGCCAGATGGCGCCAGTGCCGACCTATGAATGCTGTAAGGCGCGCGGCGGTCTCGCCGCGATCGACGCTGTCACCGGGCGGATCGTCTGGTCGAAGGATGTCTTCACCGAGCCTTTGAGGCCCACCAAAGTGAACGCGGCGGGCGCTCAGAATTACGGCCCCGCCGGTGCGTCCGTCTGGTCCGCTCCGACGATCGATCCCAAACGCGGCGCCGTCTATGTGACGACCGGCAATGCCTATACCGAGCCCGCCTCCAGTGCTTCGGACGCCCTGATCGCGTTCGACCTGCGCATCGGCCAGATCCGCTGGAGCAGCCAGGCGCTGCCGCAGGATGCCTGGGTCGCCGGGTGCGACCGGAAACCGCACGCCAACTGTCCGCGCAAACTTGGGCCGGATTCCGATCTCTCCATGCCCGGCGCGCTCGTCACGCTGAACAGCGGCAAGGACATCCTCGTCGCGGGCAGCAAGGGGGGCGTGGTCTATGCCTTCGACCCCGATAACAAGGGCAAGATCCTGTGGCAGACCCGCCTCGCGCGGCCCAACCCGCAGGGGAGCCTTACCTTCGGGACGGCGGTTGTGGGGCAGATCGCCTATTTTCCCATCTCCTTCGATCAGCCCGAAGGCGGCATGGCGGCCGTTGACCTTGCCACCGGCCGTCAGATCTGGCGCAAGCCTGCGCAGCCTGCCGTCTGTTCATGGGGCAAGGACTTTTGCAGCGCCGCCCAGCGGTCGCCGCCCAGCGCTGTTCCCGGCATCGTCTTCGCCGGTTCCAACGACGGCCACATCCGCGCCTATGCCGCCAGTTCCGGCGACATCGTCTGGAGCTTCGACATGGCCAGGACCATCAACGCGGTGAACGGCGCGCAGGCCCGCGGCGGGGCGATGGGCCGCGGCGGTCAGACGATCGCGGGCGGCATGGTCTATGTCAACGCGGGCGCGGGGCTTGGCCGTGGGGGAAATGCCCTGATGGCCTTTTCCGTCGATGGCCGATGAACCTTCGTTGCGAATATCGCCCCAGCAAAGATGAACAAAGGACGTTGCCCCATGACCTTCCGTGCGAAACAATCCGTTCGGCGCTTCATCCTCGGCACGGCGGCGCTGGCCTGCGCTTGCGCGGGAACGCTGTCCGCCGCCGCCGCGCCAGCCAACCTCGCCTATGACAAGCCCGCGCCGACGATCAATCCGAAGCTGACAGCCCTGTCCAAGGCGATGCAGCCCAAGGTCTACAAGGTATCGAACCGCGTCTATGTCGCGGTCGGCTATGGCGATGCCAATTCGACCATGATCATCGGCGATGACGGCCTCATCATCATCGACACGACGGAATCCCTCACCTCCGGCCGCGCGGTGGAGGCGGAGTTCCGCAAGATTTCCAAGCTGCCGGTCAAGGGCATCATCTACACGCATCACCATATGGACCATCTGGGCGGGGCGGCGGCCTTTGTTCAGCCGCAGGACGCCATGTCCGGCAAGGTGACGGTGATTTCGCAGGCCGACACGATGAAGCTGCTCGCCAGCTCCGAAACGGCCAAGGCCAATCCGCTGTTCACGCGCGACATCATGACGGCGCGCTTCGCCTATATGTTCGGCGCCTATCTTCCCAAGGGACCCGAAGGGGTGGTGAACAACGGCACCGGCCCGGCGATGGTGGCGGGGCCGATCGGGCTTGTTCCGCCGAACAAGCTGGTGGACGATACGCTGGACGTGACGATTGCGGGCGTGCGGCTTCATATCGTGCGGACGCCCGGTGAGACCGATGACGCGATTTCCGTCTGGATGCCTGACCTCAAGATGCTGGCGACCGGCGACCTGCTGATGGGGGAGACTTTCCCGAACCTCTACACGCTGCGCGGAGCGGAGATCCGCAATCCGATCACCTGGTATCGCTCCATCGACCGGGTGCGCGCGTTCCCCGCCGAATATTTGGTGCTGAGCCATGGCCGCCCAACGCTGGGTCGCGACAAGGTTGCAAGCGTGCTGACCAATCACCGCGATGCCATCCAATATGTCCATGATCAGGCCGTCCGCCTGATGAACAAGGGCTATGGCCCGGATGAACTGGCCGCCGCGATTTCGCAGCTGCCCCCGCATCTGCGCGACGATCCCTATCTCGCGCAATTCTATGGATCGGTGAGCAGCAGCGTCCGGCAGCTTTATGCCAGCTATTTCGGCTGGTTCGAAGGCGATCCGACGACGCTCAACCTGCTTCCACCGAAGGACAGGGCGCAGCGCAACCTAGCGCTGATGGGCGGCGAAGCGCATGTGGTGGCGGAGGCGCAGAAGGCGCTCGCAGCCAGAGATTATCGCTGGGTCGCCGACATGCTGACCAATGTCATCCGCGTGAACCCTGGCAATATGAACGCGCGCAAGCTGAAGGCGCAGGCCCTGCGGCAGCTCGGCTATGCAGAGGTGAACGCCAATGCCCGCAATTGGTATCTTACGTCCGCGCAGGAACTGGAGGGAGCGCCTTTGCAGATCCAGAATGACTGGTTCCGCGGCGTGGCTTCACCGCAGGCGCGCGTCGCCCAGTTCAACGCCATGCCGGGCCGCGCCATCATCGGCCTGTTCGCTCCGCGCTTGCAGGCCGAACGCACGCTGAATGTGCACAAGACACTGGCCTTCGTGCTTTCGGACAGTGGCGATCAGGTTGGGATCGAAATCCGCCGTGGCATAGCGGAGGTCTATACTCAGGCGCCCCCCTCTCCCGACTTCACCGTCAGCACGACAAAGGCATCGCTCGCGCGCCTCGCCGCCGGGGATACGACGCTTGCTCAGCTGATCGAAAGCAATGCGGCAACGGTACAGGGCGACCGGCAGGGCGCCGAAACCTTCATGAGCTATTTCAATCCGCCGCTGAAGGATTGGTCGGACCTCCACTTCACGACGCGGTGACGTTCATCTCTGGGTGGTGTTGATCACCGCCCGGAGCTTATCTCACCGCTCCAGGTCGGTAATGGGCACGACCTTGCAGCTTGGCATCGGCTTTTCCTGCGAATTGGCATAGCGCAGCATCAACGTGCCGCGCCGGTGTCCCGCCGTATCGATCCAGTTGGGAACGCCCGGATCACGGCCCGCAAGGATGACCCGCACGGTCCCATCCTGCGCAGCCACGGCATTGGCCTTGTTCACCGCGACATTGTGGAAGCGATGGTCGAATGTCTCCAGCCAGTAATTATAGGCCGTAAGGCTCCAGTATATGCATTCGGGCGGCCGCACCTCCACGACCAGCGCCTCATCGGGCTCCAATGCAAAACCGCCGACGATATAGGTGTACATCGGATCGCCATGCACCGCCGCCATCTGCGCCGGGTCGATGAGCTTCATCTCGTTGCGCATCTGGATGAACTCGCGCGACCATTCCGCAAAGCGCCGGATCGACCCGACCATTGACGTGGCGGCGCCGCGAAGCCTGCGTTCCATGCCATCGCGGGACAGCGGCGGCGGCGTGACAGCGCCCCCGACCCGTTCGATGCTGAGTTCCGCGGGCACCTCGTTGAAGCGGTCGAGCATCAACTGCCGGACGATCAGCACATGGGTGTCGGGGTCCATGGGTAGCCAGTTGCCCGGCTTGGGCATAGCGCTCACATGGATCTCGAACGTCCCGTCAGGGCCATATTCCAGCTGATCGCCGCTCAGCGCTCCGCCGCGGCCGGACCGTCCGCTCTGCCCATAATCGCGGCCATAATAGGTGCCGAGGCTCAGATAGGTGACGGCGCCCCGCGTGCCGCGCACGATATAGTCCGACCCCGCCTCGATCGCCGCGCCGCCCGCGATCTGGTCGGGATTGTCGAAGCCGGGCCCCTTGATCGTTTCGGGACGCCCAAGCCGCAATAGCGGCGCGGAGGCGGACGATCCCTCGACCGCACCTTCCAGCGCCTGCCGCAACATGCGCGTGACGTAGCGATATCCTTCCGCGATCTCGACCTCATCAAGATCATCGATGCCCGCGACGATCTCTCCCGCTTCGGAAAGCGCCGCGCCCAGTTCGTCCCAGACCGGCCATCCGCGTTGCTGACTATCGCTGCTCATCATAGCTCCTGCTCGTTTGCATCAAGGCGATGGCGCCCAGCATCCCGCGCCTTCCCTTTTGTCCCTCTGAACACCTGTTGATGCAAAGGGCATGACGGTTTCATCCGCCATGCCCTCTCCCCCTTATTCAAAAGACATCCAGCCGGATGGGAAAGCTGGCGCCAGCATATTGCGGCACGATTTCCTCCCGGATCGTCCGAAGCACGTCACCGCGCCGGTAGTTCAGCATCGCCGCATCCTGGGGGTTGGCATTGAAGTAGAGGCTGTTGCCCCGTCCCCATGCCAGGGAGATGTCGGGCAGGATCGGATGTTCGTCCTGCGAAACCGGCGGGACGGGCTTGCCCACTGCCTCGCAGAAAGCGCCGAAAATCTGCTGGTGCGTGAGGCTCTCGTCCCCGATCAGATACCCGCGCCCGGTCTCGCCACGTTCCAGCAGAGCCTCGACGCAATCGGACACCGTATCGGTGCTGACCCATGTGACGCCGCCTGCCGGAGCAACGACCGGCGCGTCCAGCAACCGTCCTTCGACATAGCGGACGAACGCCGCGAACATCGATATCTGGCCCGGCACCGTCCCGACAACGGAAGGCGCGTCGATGCTCACCACCTTGAAATCGGGACAAGCAAGCGCGCGCGTCTTCAGCCACGCCTCGTAACGCGAGCGGACATAGGGATTGCTGTCCAGCAGATGCGGCGCGACATGGGGGTAGAAGCTGCCGATGTTGATGGCGGTCCGCACGCCCGCATCGCGCGCGGCGGCGAAGAAGCGCGGTTGCGCGACCGTATTCGCCTGTGTGACATGCTGGAAATAATCAGCACCCTTGGGGACATGGCGGATGTCATTGCCCGCCGAAAAGACCAGCGCGTCAAAACGGGAGAGCAGATCGGCGGGCGGGTCGTCATTGACGAAATCCAGCCGCTGAAAAGGCAGCTTGCCAAGCGGGGTGTCTTCCGCAGGCGCGTTGCGGCCCGCAATAACGACGTCATGTCCACTCTGCGCCAGCCTCAGCGCCGCATGACCACCGATCAGGCCCGCACCGCCCACCACCAGGATCTTCATCTTATCTTTCCTTCCTTACGGCCTGCCGCCCGTCAGAATTCGACCCTGACCTCACCGCCGATCGTGCGCGGTTCGTTATAGGGCGTAGTGAAGCTCTGGAAGCCGTCGAAGGCCGTGCCGCCCACGCCGATCGTGAAGTCCGAACGGCGCCTGTTGTTGAACAGATTTTCGGCAAAGAGCGATACGCGCAGCTGCTTGCCAGCCGGTATCGGCCGCGTCCATGTGAGCCGCGCGTTGACGTTCCTTGTCGCCTGATTGGTATAAAGCTCATGGCCCGGCACCAACGGCCCGGCACCGGCGGAGGTGAACACCGCGCTCTGGTAAGTATAGGCGCCATGAACCGCGAACGCATCGTCACCAGCGCGCAGGAACGTCCAGTCGCCACTCAGTGTCAGCGAATGTTTAGGGACATAAGGCAGCGTGAAATAGCCAGCGACATTGTCACCCACGTTGAAAGGGGAGCTTGGATTGACCGCCGGATCGAAAATCGTTCCCGGCAAAGCGACGACCTGTTTCAGATCGCTTTTCAGATAACCATAGGATGCGCGCAGCGAAAGATCGGGCGACGGTTGAAGCGTGGCATCGATCTCCACACCTTTGATTTCGGCCTTGCCCGCATTGGCCGAAGCGATAATGCTGGTATCGACCGGGTCCGCGCCGAAGATGATCTGGAGATCGTCAAACTTGTTCAGGAAGGCGGCCACGTTGAAGGTGAGCAGCCGGTCGAACAATTGCGACTTCAACCCCACTTCATAAGCCGTAATCTTTTCCGGGCCGAAAGTCTGGGTGAAATCCTTCGACAACTCGCTGGAACCGCCCGCCTTATAGGCTTTGGAGAAGCGGAAATAGGTCATCATCTGGGGCGTCCATTGCACGGCCAGGTTTGCCATCGGACTGAAATTGTTGAAACGCTGGGAATTTGTGATGTTATCGTCCACCAGAGCGCCATTGATCGTCCTGTCACGCGACGCATCGCGAAGATCACGCGTGTAACGCCCGCCGACCGTCAACTTTATGCGATCATCGAAGACCGGCGGCGTCCAGGTCGATTGCGCATAGGCGGCGTAGGATTCCGATTTGGCGTGAATGACGGTTTGGGTCAGCTGCTCGGCGCCGAACAGCAGATAGCCAAGTGTCGTGTCGAAGGGGTGGTAACCACTTTCCTTGAAATAATAGAGGCCGCCGGTGAAATCGAGCCTGGACGTGATATCGCCGATCAGCTGGAATTCCTGCGTATATTGCTTTGTGCGATAATAATGCTGGCTTTCGACCGTCAGCGGAAAGAACGGCGTCGACTGTGCCACGCCATAATTGACGTCCTGCGTGGCGCGCGTTCCCCTATAGGCACTCAGCGAGCGGAGAAGAACGGCGTCCGACAATTGATATTCCAGCGTCAGCTGGTGATCCACGAATTTGGTGACGCTATAATCCAGGTCCAGCGGCGCGTAGGTCCGGTCGCGATCAGCGCTGTAGCCCGGAATGGCTCCCACCAGTGCCGGGTTCACATAATAAGGCGGCGTCGATCGCACGCGGCCCAGATCGAAGGCATAACGGACGGTGAAATCGTCCACCGGCTTCCATTCCGCCGCGATCCGTCCCGCAATCTGGCCGAACTCACCGAAGTTCAGTTGCGCGCCCGGATTTTTGACCCAGCCGTCCTTGCTCTTGTAGGAAATCGTTCCCTTGATCGCTAGGTTACCGAACGAAGGCAGATCGACGCTGCCCAGCGCGCGTACCAGATTGCGGCTGCCGAAGGACAGGGATGCGCTGCCACCCCATTCGCCGGTCGGCTGTCGAGTGATGATGTTCACAGCGCCGCCGGTCGTGTTCCGCCCATAAAGCGTGCCCTGCGGCCCGCGTAGAACTTCGATCCGCTCCGGCTCGCCAAGGTCGAGCAGAGCGCCCTGCGGCCGGGCGATGTAGAAGCCATCGATATAGACGCCGACGCCGCCATCGCGGGTGATCTGGCCGGGATCGTTATTTCCCTGGCCGCGCATCGCAAAGGCCAGCGTGTCGGATGAGTTGGGATAGGCGACGACATTCAGGCTGGGCGCGATCGCCGCCAGATTGGCGAGGCTGGTGACGCCCTGGCTTTGCAAGGTGTCGCTCTGTATCGCGGTGATCGCAATGGGCACCGTCTGAAGCGCCTGCGCGCGGCGCTGGGCGGTGACGATGATCTCTCCGGGCGCGGGCATATCCTCCGAAACCGGCTGAACCTGACCCTCTTGCGCATGGACCGGCACAGCAGCGGACAGCGCCATAGCCATCGCAGCGCCAGCCATCAAGCAGGCGCACTTATCCTGATGAGACATCTTCCATCCCCTCCCTCGTTATGCCGGACCTCGTCCGGCTTACGGCTTTTGCCGCATTGTTGACGAGCAAGCGTAATCCTTGGGACGCGGCGGACATGCATCCGCCGAATCGGAACGATCCGTTGCGTTTTTAAATTAGGGCAATCAATGATGTAGGTCAATCGTGACTTAGCACGACTGATTCACGCCATGCGGCAGCTCCGGCCACAATCAGGATAAAATGTCAGCGGCGCTTGCAGCCGTGCAGGAACAGGGCGACGGCCGAACGCACCCAGTCCTCCTGCGCCGCGCTGTCCATCTTCTTGACGCCCAGGATTGTCCAGTTGAGCGGCGCCATGTTCACCATCGTTTCCAGCAACTCGGTGGCGCGTTGCAAGTCATCGACAATGATCTCGCCGCTTTCATGCCCTTGCGCCAGCAACTCCCGAAGCGCCCGCCGCGCAGGGAAGGCGGTGGCATATTCCCCCCGCCGGGCAAGATCGGGAAAGCGCTGGGCTTCGCCCGTCACAATGCTGTAGATGCGGACCAGCTTAGGCTGCAACATACGCGACAGCATCGCCAGCGATGTGGCGACCAGCCGTTCCTCGAACGATCCTTCCGCGCTTATGCTCCTTTTATCCGGCTTGGCGAGGATGCGTTCGTCAACAGCGATGAACAACCCCTCCTTGCTGCCGAAACGCGCGTAGATCGTCTTTTTGGCAGTGCCCGCGGCAGCCGCGATGGCCTCGATGCTGGTGTCGCCAAAGCCCTTGGACAGGAACATTTTCTCGGCCGTGTCGAGGATGACGGTTTGAAGACGCTCCGCATCGGATTTGGACGGACGCCCTCCCCTTTTTGGCTTTTGCGGAGTTTGACCTGCACGCTCCTTTTGAGCACTCATTCCCGGCACACCTTCAATGGGTTGACGTCAGGAGCACTAGGTCGGCGCGGGCGACTATGCAATTCCGATCGATACACTTCTGTTCCAAGCGAAGGGGTGCGGCGTCCGTTTCCCCTTCACGCGACATCCTCTCTTTTAAATCAGCCGCGCCCTAAACCCCGGCGCTGTATGCCAGCGCTTCCAGCAGTTCCTCTCCGGGCATAGCCTCTCCCTGCGGCAGCAGCGGCTCAAGGCAGACATGGTTCGCGCCTGCATCCAGATGCGCCCTGATGGAAGCACGGATCGCCTCTGTGTTGCCCCATGCGACCAGCCCGTCCACCAGCCGGTGCGATCCTCCGTTCAGGAAATCGGACTCATCGAACCCCATCCGCTCCCAATGCTTCCGCTGATGGGGCACGGCAAGGTAGAGGGCCAGCCCCGCCCGCCCGATTTCCCGCGCGCGGCTGGGCGATGTTTCAAGGACGACTTTCTGCTGGATGCCTAGCAGCGCATCCGGGCCCATCGCGCTGCGCGCCTGCGCGGTAAATTCGGGAGTGACGTTGCACGGATAAGCCCCCAATGCCTCCTGTCCCGCAAGCTTGATCATCTGCGGACCCAGGGCGGCGATCACCACGGGCACCGGCTGAGGCGGCGGGCAGGATCCGTAATGACATGCCTGCATCGCCCTCAGGTAGCTGCGCATGGCTGGCACCGGCGGCGCGAAACTATGGCCGCGCGCCTCCACCAGAGGCGGCGTGGACACGCCCAGCCCCAGGATGAACCGGCCGCCCGACTGTTCGGCCAAGGTGTTCGCGCCACCCATCATCGCCTGCGGATCGCGTGAATAGATGGAGGCGATCCCCGTTCCGATCACCAGCCTTTCTGTCTGGGACAGCAGATAGGCCGCGTGCGCCAGCGGATCGCGACCCAATCCTTCGCCGAACCAGAAGGCGCTGAAACCATGACGTTCGACCGATCGTGCAAGCGCCGCAGCGTCCCGCGCGGGCAGGTGATCGGTATGGAACCAGATTCCCGGTGAAGGTGACAGTCCCGGCGCCTTGCCTGACGACAGCATCAGGCGGCGCCTCTGGCCAGCCGCATGGGCAACTCAGCAAATCCCTTGGTAAGCTCGGTCTTGATCTTCCGCGCCCGCCCGACATCCAACTCATAATCCGGAAAGCGTGCGAGCAACTCCTCCATCAGAACGCGCGCCTCCAGCCGCGCGAAGTGGATGCCAAGGCAAAGGTGCGGCCCGCCGGAAAAGCTGAGGATGCGCCGCTTGCCCCGCCGCACGTCGAACTCGTCAGGGCGGTCGAATTCCTGCTCATCGCGATTGCCCGAGGCATAGAGCAGCAGCACGCCCTGCCCCTGCTTCAGCGTCTGGCCATGCAGCGTCACGTCCTGCGCGACCGTCCGGCACAGAAACTGGGTCGGATTGTCATATCTCAGCGCTTCCTGAAACGCATCTAGGATCAGCGGACGATCGGCCAGCACATGCGCCTTCTGCTCGGGAAACTGATGCAGCAGGTAGATGAGCAAGGTCACGCCCTTCGCGATCGTCTCCGATCCGCCGGACACCAGCATTCCCAAGTGGATGGACGCCTCTTCCTTCGTCATCCTTCGGCCGATGCGCTGCTCATATTGGAAGAACGCCGAAACCGCATCGTTGGGCTGCTCGGTCCAGCCACGGCGGCTCTCCGCCAGCTCGCCGCAATAGGCGTTCATTTCCTCATAGGCGCGCAGCCCTTCCTCCGTCACCGCGCCATCAGACGGATCGTGGCCGAAAAGCAGGCTCACGCATTCCCGCATGCGCGGCTGGTCGGAAGGGGGGACGCCGACGAAATCGAAGATCAGGCGCGACGCGAGCGGCATGGCAAGGTCGTCCATGACATCGAATTCGTCCCGCCCGCTCAGGTCGTCGAGAAATTCGGTCACTGCCATCCGCATCATATCCGCCTGCTTCTTGACCGCCGCTGCGTTCAGGAGGGGCAAGAACATCTTTTGCAGCATGGTGTGATCAGGCGGATCGACCCAGTTGAGAATGGGTATGACCGGCTGTTCCTTGGTCAGGACTTGCGAAGGCAGCGTTCCCTTGCTGCTCGTGAACCGCACCGTATCCAGCGACGTGTTCCAGATGTCCTCGAAACGCGACAGCGCCCAAGCATCATATTTCTCCAGATAAAAAGCAGGGGCATCGTCGCGCATCCGCTTATAGATGGGATGCGGGTCACCGCCGATGATCGCATCGGCAAAGGGATCATAGTCGATCATATTGCTCCCCCGATTACAGATCGTGGGCGATGTTATATTCGACGACCTTTCCGTCACGCAGTTTCCAGAAATCGAAATAGGTCGAATACTCATCCGCCTTGCCAGGGTAACTGTGCAGCACATGCCCGGATATGGCGATTAAGTCCCCTTCGATCAGAACATTCGTGGGAATATGCTTCGTCGCTTCTCCCCTGTCTGCATGATAGGTTTTCATATGCTCGATGAAATCGAGATATTCTTCAAGGTTCAACGGCTTTTCCAGCCCGACATTGATCGCGGTGAGCAATAAGTCGGGGTGCAGCCATTCGCGCAGCTTTTCGCGGTCGACATCATCGCTGTAGCGGAAAAACTGCTGAATTTCCTCCAGGGTCATCATCCACTCTCCTGTGCCAAATTCCTGCCGCGCTGCGGGCGCGGCCATCGGGCATTGCCATGCCTCTGGCCATGACGGTTACCGTGGCGATGCTTGCCCGTCAATCTTTCAGGAACGAGACGTTGCGTTTCCTTATTGCCCGTTTTAGGGATGCATGAATGCTCTGATTGATTCGCCTGGCGGCATCCCCGTCATGCGAAGATCATGAGAATGGGAGAGGGCGCTGCATGGAAAAGGGTCATGGCCGCTCGGCGGCCGTTGTCAGCCTTGAAAAGGCTGCTTTGGCGATGCCACTGCGCTGACGCGCCGGTCTTTTGCAGCGAACTGCATTGAAAGAGAAAAAGATGCTCTATTTCGACGTCTACACCATGTTCAAGATACCCGTCCTTATCTTCAAGAAGGAACGCGGTATAAAGCGGATCGCGGGAGCGCTTCTGGCATGGCTGTTTTTCGTTGTCGCAGGTATCTTCTCCTATCTCTGCATGCTCCTTGACTATGTCTTCTTCCCCGGCGTGCGCAAGGTCGAGGTCAAGGCGCCGATTTTCGTGGTGGGCAATGGCCGCAGCGGCACCACGCAGATGCACCGCCTACTGACGGGCGACGAAGAACGCATGTCCTTCTTCAAGGGATATGAGCTTCTCATCCCATCGCTGGTGCAGAAGAAGATGCTGGCGGGTGCAGCGGCGCTTGACCGGCTCTTGCTGGGCGGCCGCATCTACAAGCGCATCCGCGACAAGCATGACAATGGATTGCAGGAAGTGCGCCAGATGCACGACTGGCGCATGGACAGTTCCGAAGAAGACGACTTCATCATGCTGTATAACTTCAGCGCCAGCACCCTCATCACCTTCTTTCCCTATATCCGGGAATTCCATTACCTGTTCTACACGGACCAGCGGCCCGAAAAGGCGCGCAGGCGAATCATGGGATTTTACAAGGCGGCACTTCAGCGGCAGATCTACGCGACCGGCAGCAACCGCATCCATTGCTGCAAAAGCCCATCCTTCACAGTGAAGATCCGTTCCCTGCGCGAGACCTTTCCCGACGCCCGCTTCGTTGCAATGGTCCGCAATCCGGCAGAAATGCTGCCCAGCCTTGAACATCTGATGCAATGGTATTGGGACAAGCAAGGCTGTCATTCGGAATTGTCGCACGAAGCGGCCAAGGCGTTGTCGGACCAGCAGATGTCGCAGTATAATTATATGTTCGAAGCGCTGGCATCCATTCCCGCGAAGGACCAGTTCGTCGTCCACTTCCCTGATCTTGTCGCGGACCCAAAGGCGGTTGTCGAAGGCATTTACGCACGCTTCGGCATGCCGATCAGCCCGTCCTACGCCGCTTTCCTGGACGAGGAACGGGAAAAGGCGCAACGCTTCGTCAGCAAGCATGACTATGAAAAGGCGTCGGGAGAGGAACGCGAACGCTACACCGCGCAGATCCCCGAACTGGCGCTGCGTTTCGGCTGGTAGGATCGCTGGCCGCCCTTCAATCTCCCCTAGAGGATATTTCCCATGCAGTTCTGGCAATCTTTCGCCCGCACGCCGATGGAGCATATGCCGGACCTGGTCCAGGCGGCTGAGGATATCGGCTTCACCGGCGTGACGATCAGCGACCACTTGGTTCGGCCGGTCGAAATCAACACTCCCTACCCCTATTCCGCCGACGGCAAGCCCGTCAGCACCACCCACACGCCCTTTGCCGAACCCTGGGTTCTCATCACCCATCTGGCCGGGTTTACGAAGAGTTTGCGCTTCATGCCTTCTGTTTACGTCCTGCCATTGCGCGATCCGGTCTCGGTCGCCAAGTCCCTCGGATCGGCCTGCGTGCTGACCGGCGAGCGGATCGACTTCGGTATCGGCGTCGGCTGGATGCGTGAGGAGTTCGCGGTGACGGGGCAAGACTTTACGACGCGCGGCAAGCGAACCGACGAGATGCTGGAAATATTGGCGAAGCTGCTGACGGGCGAAGTCGTCGAGCATCATGGGGAATTCTACGACCTGCCGCCGCTGACGATGACGCCAGCGCCGTCGAAAATGCCGATGATCCTGTGTGGCGGCGAAAGCAAGGCCGCTCTCAGGCGCGCCGCCCGCCTCGACGGCTGGTTGGGCGTCGCCTATGATTTCGGCGAAATCCCCGGCGTGCTAGCGGGCGTGCGGGCAGCACGGGAAGATGCCGGGACGCTCGACCGACCCTTTGAAATCGTCCTTGCGGTGAAGGGCGGCGCTACGCCCGGCCAGATCAGCGAACTAGAGGAGATGGGCGTCACGCGCATGGTCCTGCCGCCGCTGATGGGGGATACCGCTGCGGAAAAGGTGGAGCAGATGCAGGAATCCGCCCGGTGCGTGGGCCTTTAGAGGCGCTGGAGATCTCAACAGTTGAGGTGAGCGAGTGGATATTCAGAAAGACCTGCTGCAACTGCCTTTGGCCAGCCTGATGGCTAGAGCAGAGGCGATGACGCTGGATGCTCATGGTCCCGTCGTCACCTATTCGCGCAAGGTCTTCATTCCGCTGACCCGGCTTTGCCGCGACAGCTGCCATTATTGCACCTTCGCCGCGACCCCGCGACAGGTTCACAGTCCCTATCTCAGCCGCGAGGAAGTGCTGGCCATCGCTCGCGCGGGCGAACAGGCGGGATGTCGTGAGGCGCTGTTCACGCTGGGCGACCGGCCGGAGGATCGTTATGCCGCCGCCCGCGCCTATCTGGCCGAGACGGGACATGAAAGCACGCTCAGCTATCTTGGCGAGATGGCGCGGGCCGTGGTGGATGAAACGGGCTTGCTGCCGCATCTCAATCCCGGGCTCATGGGCGCGGACGATTATGCCATGCTCCGGCCGCACGCCGTGTCGATGGGCATCATGCTCGAAAGCAGTTCAGAGCGGCTTTGCGCCAAGGGCGGCCCGCATTTCGGATCGCCCGACAAGGCGCCGCATATGCGGTTCGCCGCGATGGAGGCGGCCGGAGCGGCCTGCATCCCCCTGACCACGGGGCTGTTGATCGGCATAGGAGAAACGCGGGAAGAAAGGCTGGACGCGCTGCGAGCCGTCCGCGACCTTCACGCGCGTCATCATCATATCCAGGAAGTCATCATCCAGAATTTCAGGGCAAAGCCCGGAACACTGATGGCGGACGCACCGGAACCCGACCTGGAAGACCATCTCTGGACGATTGCCGCCGCCCGACTGATGCTGGGTCCGGACATGACGATCCAGGTTCCGCCGAACCTCAACAAAGCGCAGGATCTGTCGGCGATATTGCGCGCTGGCGCCAATGATTGGGGCGGGGTTTCGCCAGTGACGCCCGATCATGTCAACCCCGAAGCGCCCTGGCCGCATCTCGACCTTCTGGCTGATATCACCGCCTCGACCGGTCGCATATTGAGCGAGCGGCTCGCGGTGGGCCCCGCTTATGTCCGGGAAGCGGAACGCTGGATCGATCCGGCCTTGCGGACCCGCGTGCTTCGCGCCGTCGATGGCCGGGGCTTGCCGAAGACCGATAACTGGTGGGCAGGCAGCGATGCGCCCGTTCCGCTGCTTGAAACGCCGCAGGGCAACCCCACGCCTGCCATCTCCCGCGCACTGGAAAAGCTGGACAAGGATGAACTTCCGTCGCTCGATGACATAGTGACGCTGTTCAACGCCGATGGTGCGGACCTTGGGGCCGTGATCGCGGCTGCGGACCGGCGGCGGCGGGAACAGGCGGGCGAAACCGTCACCTATGTCGTCAACCGCAACATCAACTATACCAATATCTGTAGTTATCGCTGCGGCTTCTGCGCCTTTTCCAAGGGATCGACCCGGTCGGAGCGTGGGCCCGCCTATAATCTCGACCTTCCCGAGATCGGCCGTCGCGCGGCGGAGGCCTGTGGTCGCGGCGCGACCGAAGTGTGCCTACAGGGCGGGATACATCCCCAATTCGACGGGCATTACTATCTCGACATCGTCGCGGCGGTGCGCGAAGCAGCCCCCGGCATTCACATCCATGCCTTTTCGCCGCTTGAGGTGATGCACGGTTCGCAGACGATCGGCATGGCTTTGAATGCCTATCTCGATCGGCTCAAGCAGGCCGGGCTATCGACCTTGCCGGGCACGGCGGCGGAAATCCTTTGCTCCGACGTGCGGTCGGTTCTGTGTCCCGACAAGCTGTCGGCCAGTGAATGGCTTCAGGTGATGCGGGCAGCCCATGGCGTCGGCTTGCGCAGCACCGCCACGATCATGTTCGGCCATGTCGAGACCTATCGTCACTGGGCCCAGCATCTGATGAAGATCCGCGCCTTGCAGGAGGAAACGGGCGGCTTCACCGAGTTCGTGCCCCTGCCTTTCGTCCACATGGAAGCCCCCATCTGGCGCAAGGGCCAGGCCCGCAGCGGCCCCAGCTATCGCGAGGCGATCCTGATGCACGCGGTGGCGCGTCTGGTGCTTGGGCCGGTCATTCCCAACATCCAGGTTTCCTGGGTAAAGATGGGGCAGGATGGCGCCGCCGCGGCACTTGGCGCTGGCGCGAATGACTTAGGAGGCGTGCTCATGGACGAATCCATCACGCGCTCGGCAGGCGGCGTGAACGGCCAGATGGTGAGCGCGGCGGAGATGGCGGCCGTCGCCAGCAGCGCCGGACGCATCGCGGCGCAACGCACCACCCTTTACGGCGCCATGCCCAGACGGCTGGAACCGGCCTGAGGAAGCGGCGCGACATGGCGGACAACCGGCAACACGCCTCGATAGAGGGACCTGTTCAGGGCGGCGCGCGCGGCAGGCCCTTCGCGGCATCGATCGTCGATCTGTCACCCCATGGCTATCGAGAAGAAGAATATTTCCTGTCCGGCACGGCGCGCTGCTGGGCCCCGCGTTCCGGCACGCGGACCGGGCAGGACGGTATGTGGGCGGCGCAACGCATCGGCGCGCCGCAACCATATAAGACGCGCCTGCTCGCGCGCATTCCCCCTCCTGATCGCTTTAGCGGCACCGTGGTCGTGGAGTGGATGCAGGAACTCTTCGGCACGGAGCGCGACATCTTCTTCCGCTGGAATGCTGAAACGCTGCTGCGGGCGGGGATCGCCTGGATCGGCGTTTCGCTCCACCACGAAGGGGTCGATGGCCCTGCTCCCAACAGCCTGGTCAACTGGGATCCGCAGAGATACGGTTCACTCACCATCCCCGACAGCAGCCTTGGCTACGACATATTGTCGCAAGCGGCACGGTGCCTACATGACCTGCCCGGTTTGGGCGAGGGCAAGGTGAAGACGCTCCTGGCCGCAGGCAATTCGCTTTCCGCCTGGCGCCTCTCGACTTACGTCAATGCCGTGCAGCCGGTGGAGCAGATTTTCGACGGGTTTTTCCTTCAGGATTTCCGCCAGAAAACCGTTCAGGACCGGGAGGACGCGGCTTTCCCTCATGATCGCTACGTTCGTTCGGATGCGATCAGCCCCGTCCTGATGCTCAACATGACACCGGCCGCCATGCGCAGCGCCGGCCAACCCGCCGGGCACATGCTGAGGCGATGGGAACCGGCCGGAGCGGCTCATACCAACACTTTCCTCATGGCCCGCACCGCCGTTGCGGAGGAGCGGGACACGGGAACGATCATCACCTGCTGCCCGGAAGATTATGCGAATGCGATACCCAGCCAATATTTTTCCGGCGCGGCCATAGAGGCGCTCGTGCGTTGGGCTCGCGATAAGAAGGCGCCGCAGGACTTCGCGCCCATAGACCTTGCTTCGGCTGGCGGTGCGCCCGCGCTGGATGAATATGGCAATGTGACCGGCGGCATGCGCCACCCGTGGGTCGATGTGCCGGTCGCGCGCTATGGCTGGGAAGGGGAATGCGTCGGCGGCAGTGGCCGAACATATCCATTCCCATCCAGCCGCCTCGCCCGGCTTTATGATGGTCCGCAAGACTATCACCAGAAATTTGCCGTCGCCGTCAGAAGGGCCGTGCGCGACGGCATAATCCTTCCGCACGATGCAGAGGCGGCTATCGCAGCGGCCGGACGCCTGACCTGGTAACGCCTCACGCACCGGCAAATCCAGCATGAACAGATTGGATCAGAAGGGAACGGATTTGAACGACGCAAGGAACAGGCGAATAGCGGTGCTGGGCGGCACGGGCCACGAAGGAACGGGGCTTGCGCTGCGCTGGGCAAAGGCTGGCTATGAGGTCATCATCGGCTCGCGCGACGCTACAAACGCCATCTCCGCCGCAGCAGACTTGCAAAGCCGTTCAGGCGGCCTGATTAGCGGGGCGGAAAACAGCGATGCCGCAGATCGCGCCGATATCGTGGTGCTGGCGGTGCCTTTCCAGGTGCAGGTCAAGCTTGCCAGCGCGGTGCGGGAAGCGCTTATCGGCAAGATCCTGATCGACGTGACAGTGCCTCTCGTCCCGCCCAAGGTCGCGCGCGTCCAGCTCCCGGCGGCAGGTTCTGCGGTTGAGGCCCTCCAGCAGATCCTCGGGCCAGAGGTGCGGGTCATATCGGCGTTTCAGAATGTGTCAGCGCATCAGCTTGCCGATCTCGACGGCCCGATCGACTGCGACCTATTGGTATGCGGAGACGACCCGGAAGCACGCGAACAAGTGTGCCAGCTCGCCAGGGCGATTGGCGTGCGGGCCTGGCACGCGGGTCCGCTGGCCAATTCCGCCGCTGCGGAGGCGCTGACGTCCGTGCTGATATTCATCAACAAACGGTACAAGATTTCGAACGGTGCGGGTATCCGCATCACGGGCCTTCAAGAAGAATGAGAGCAGGCGCGAGCATGGGAAGGGAGAAGGGCATGCAGGCGAATGGAGAAGCGGGACAGGCGTTCATTCCTCCCAATCCGTGGACGCAAACCAAGCCAGCCGCCGTCCCGCCGCCCGGTCAGGCCATCACCAGCTGGGGCCTTGCGATCGACGCGCCTCTCCGGCTCGATGATCCTGATGCGTATGACTGGCAGGACGAAGCCGATATGGTGGTGGTCGGCCTGGGCGGCGCTGGCGTATCGGCCGCGCTAGAGGGCCTGGAACAGGGGCTGTCGGTTATTGCCCTCGACCTTTACGACGGCGGCGGCTCATCGGCGGCGAATGGCGGGGTCTATTACGCAGGCGGTGGCACTTCCATTCAGCGCGAAGCGGGCGTCGAGGACGACGCCGAACGCATGGAGGAATATCTTCGCTACGAGGTGGGCGATGTCGTCGCGCCGGAAACCCTGCGCGACTTCTGCCGACAGAGCGCAGAGACCTTCGAATGGCTGCGCAGTCATGGCGCGCCTTTCAGCGCCACCCTCTATTCGAAAAAGACTTCCTATCCTCCGCTCGACAAGTTCCTCTACCATCCTGACAGCAGCCTTGCTGGTCCGTTTCGCGATCTGACTCCGCCAGCCGCGCGCGGTCATCGGACGGTCCACCGCAACGGCAAGAATCCCTTCGGTCTGGGCGTTGGCATCTATGCACCGCTCAAGGCCGCCGCGCTGGCGCGGGGCTTGCGGTTTCAGGAGAATGCCGATGTCCGCCAGCTGGCGCTCGATGCCGATGGCCGGGTGGTGGGCGTCCGCGTTGAACGGCTGGCCGACCCTCTTCTCCGCGAAAGGCATGCGCGACTGATCGCGACAGCCAATCGATGGATGACCATGCTTCCCTCGACGCTTCCGGGAGCGCAGCTGACCGTCGGCATCGGCTACCGCTATCTCGCCAAAGCCCATAAGCTCGCCGCCGCTGGCCGCACCAGCGCTTGGCTGCGCGCCCGGCGTGGCGTGGTGCTGAGCGCGGGCGGTTTCATCTGCAATCCGGAAATGATCCGGCATTTCGCCCCGGAATACGCAGCCGGTCTTCCCAACGGAACACTGGGCGACAATGGCAGCGGCATCATGCTTGGCGTTTCAGCGGGCGGAAAAACCGGCCTGATGGAGCGCGTTTCCGCCTGGCGTTTTCTCTCCCCGCCGCAAGCCTGGGGCCAAGCCATGATGGTGGATGGCGAAGGCCGCCGCTTCGTCAACGAAAGCTGGTATGGCGCCCGGATCGGGGATGAGATGGTGGAGCGGCATCGCGGCCGGGGCTACATCATCATGGATCGCAAGCTCTGGCGGCAATCGCTGCGCGATGCCTTCGGGGAAGGCGTGCTGACGTTCCAGCGGGACATCACCCTCGTCAACGGCCTGATCGGCTCTACCAAGGCGGCCACGCCCGAAGCTCTGGCGCGTAAAATGGGCTTCTCGCCTGACCTGTTCCTTGACTCGCTTGCCACCTATAATCGCGCGGCACGTGGGGAGGAACCGGACCCTTTCCACAAGGCGCCCGGCGAGATGTCGGAACTTGGTCAAGGCCCCTTCTATGCCGTCGACGCATCCATGGATGCCCGCTTGTTTCCGCTATCCTGCATGACCGTAGGCGGGCTTGATGTCGACGAAGGCACGGGCGCGGTGAAGTCGCTTTCGGGCGGAGTCGTGCCCGGCCTCTATGCGGCGGGGCGCAATGCGGTCGGTATCTGTTCAAACCTCTATGTCAGCGGCCTGAGCTATGCTGACTGCGTCTATTCCGGGCGGCGCGCAGCGAGGGCCATCGCCGCATGATCTCCGTTCTGGATGATGCACCGCCCATCCCGGATATGCGCAACCCGCAAACAGGCCTCTCCCCGGCCCAGCGATACCTTGCAAACTCTATCGGACATCGCGATGCGAACCGGCGAGACGGAAGGCGTCACCATTTGCTACTGCATGCAAATGAACATCATGCCTGGCGTCACATCCTATCGACGGATCGGGATCATCGGCTCCGGCCGGGTCGCGTCCGCCCTTGGTCTCGCTCTTGCCCAGCTCTCGACAGAGCCGCTTGCGATCTGGGGCCGCGATCCGGTGCGCTCTGCCGCCGCGGCCGCGTTGATTGGCCGGGCCGTTGCCACAGCGCTTATGACGGAGATCGCCGAAACGTGCGGTGTGATCGTCCTTGCCGTCTCAGATGACGCGCTCGAACAGAGCATCTCCGAACTCGCTGCGAGCGGTGGAACCGCATCGTCCTTCGTCTTCCATGTCAGCGGACGCAGCGGCGCAGCCATTTTGGCGCCACTCGGCCGCAAGGGATGGCTCACGGCCGCGATCCATCCGGCCATGACGTTCACCGGCGATCCTCAGGCAGAGGTCCGGCGGATGATCGGGGCAAGCTTTGCCGTAACCGGCTTGACGGGCGAGTCGAGTGCAGCAGCCCGCGCCCTCGTTGCCCATCTGGGCGGCGTGCCGGTGGATATCGCCGAAGAATATCGGCCGCTCTACCATGCCGCCCTCTGCCACGGTGCCAATCACCTCGTTACGCTGGTCGCCGGTTCCTGCGAAGCATTAGCCGCCGCTGGCGTGGACGATCCCGCCGCGCTGCTCACGCCGTTGGTTCGCGCTGCACTGGAAAACAGTCTTGGCAAAGGCATGGCAGGTCTGTCAGGCCCCTTGCTGCGTGGAGATGAAGAGACGATCGCCGGGCATATCTCCGCCTTGCGCGAGCATTCTCCCGCACTCCTGCCATCTTATCGGGCGATGGGGCTTGCCACGCTCGACGCGCTGAAAAGGCTGAACGGGACGGAAGCGCCGTCTCCCTGCCGCCCCATATTGGAGAAGATTTGATGACGAAGCTGCTGCTGGCAGGCGCAACCGGACTGGTGGGTGGCGAAGCGCTGGCCCTGTCCCTGGCGGACGAGCGGGTGACCAAGGTCGTCGCGCCGACCCGCCGGCCGCTTGCACCTCATCCCAAACTCCTCAATCCGATCGTGGAGGCGGACAGTCTTCCGCTCGACGCTGACTGGTGGGCCGTCGATGGCGGCCTCTGCGCGATTGGAACGACACGGGCGAAGAGTCCCTCGGCCGCAGCATACCGCGCCATCGACCTGGATTATCCATTCGCCATTGCCAAGCGCATGCGGGAAGCAGGCGCGCTCCGCTTTGCCCTAACGTCCTCCATGGGCGCGAATGCCCGATCGCCTTTCCGGTATTCGCGGATCAAGGGCGAGTTGGAGGAGGCTGTCGCACGCCTCGGCTTTCCCTCGCTGACCATCGTCCGTCCCGGTTTCATCGGCGGAGAACGGAAGGAACATCGGCCGATGGAACACATGCTGGGCCGCCTTCTGCGCATCACCGGTCCTTTCCTGCCGCCGATCGCGCGCATCAGCCCGGCAAAAACCACAGCGGCTATCCTCGTCGATGCGGCGATCAGCGGCGCGATCGGCAGTCACAGCGTCAGCGCGGCAGTCATCGCCCGCGCCGCGTCGAACCGCCTTGGGTAATTCTGGACATGCGGCGGTGGCCGAATTGTAGGTTGCCAGTTTGAGGTGTTAACAACCCCGAATAACTACCGTCAGCTTCTCGAACCTGATGTAAGTTTGGAATAAACATGCGTTGGTCGAGCAATCCTGCTTCGATCTCAATGCGAAGCCAGGATCGATCGGATCGCCTTTTTCAAGCATGCCCACATCGGCACTGCTGTTGAACAAGGCGGGCGTAACACGAACGCAAGCTCCGCGTGAGACCATCGCGATGGACGGTAAAAATCCGATGCTCGTCCAACAGACCCCTCGCCATATTGTCCTGCGCACTCGTCCGTCCAGCCAGGCGGAAGGACGTGATGTGGCCATGCAGGCACGGATCGGACGGGGTTAACATCTCCGGCCCCTTCGCTCCATACAGCGTTTCCGTCCAAAAATCGCGAAGATAGCGCAGCCGCGTCGCCAATCCTGAAAACCTATCGCGTCCCGCACCATCAGTGAGCCGCAAAATCCCCGGTGCCGGTATGCATGCGCGAATAAGCGTTGGCGACAAAAGGCGGACTATTGGCGCTGTCAGGGCCGATGAGGCCTGCTTGTCCTTACGAATATGGATGACACCAAAGTGACCGGCAGCTCCCAGCCGAAAAATAGCGAAACTTCCGCTCCTTATATTTCCATCCCATTGCTCGTCGGTTGAGGCATTGTTATGTCAGCGCGCATATTGCAGAAGGAATTTTCCGAACGCTCCTGTCAATCAGCACAGTGATCGCGGCCGTCCATCTGTGGCTGACGGCTCATGACACACTATTTTCCACCTGGGCTAACTCGTGGCTAAGAATGCGGACCAGATCGGCAGCGGGCATCGCTCTGGACAACATGGCGCCCTGGCCAGCCCACTGTGCCGCATAGCCGTCTTCGCCAGCCGCTTTGGCGGCCGCGATCAGCGCCTTGCCCGCGTCATAGGTCATAGGATAGCCGGGATGAGGAAGGCCGACTTTCCCGCCCCATTGGGTGAAACGGTTGGGCAAGCTGCGGGCGGGGCGGCCGGATATCGCCTCGGTGATCAAGGTATGAGCCGCGCCTGGACCGGCAAGCGCCTGGCGATACGCCTCATCAGCGCTGCTTTCAGGACAGGCGATGAAGGCGGTGCCCAATTGGGCCGCGATTGCGCCGAGATCGAGTACAGCCCTGATGCCCTGACCGTCCATTATGCCTCCCGCAGCGATGACGGGCAAACCGGAGCGAAGCGCCAGAAGGCGGGTCAGAGCCATGGTTCCAAGGCGATCGTCAGGGGCGTCCGGATGGAATATGCCCCGATGGCCCCCGGCTTCCCATCCTTGAGCGACGATGGCGTCCATCCCCGCCCGCTTCGCGGCCAAGCCTTCCGCAAGGTTCGTCGCTGTTGCAATCAGGGTGCAGCCTGCCGCCTTGAGGGCGGAAACCTTGCCGGATCCTGGAAGTCCAAAGTGGAAGCTGACTACCGCAGGCCGCAACTCAAGCAGCATGGCGAGCATGGCGTCATCCTCGACAAAGCTCTTGTATATCGGACGCAGCACCAAGGGCGGCTCCGCGCCGAACCGTTCGAAAAGTGGAGCCAGAGAGGCCAGCCAGGCGATTTCACGTTCCGGATCGCGTGGGGTTGGCGTGTGCGCGAAAACATTCACGTTGAACGGCTTCGCAGTGTGCTTGCGCGCATCTTCGATCATCCCGCGCGCGCCATCCGTGGTCGTGGCCGCCACGCTAATCGAACCCAGGGCGCCAGCATTGCAAACGGCAGCCGCTAGTTCAGGGGTCGATACCCCGGCCATTGGCGCTTGCACGATGGGCAGCGTAACACCGATAGTTTCCAGCAACGTCATCGCATTGCCATAGCATGATGTGGTTCAGCACGCGATCGGCAACACCGGTCTAAGCCGATGAACATAGCTTCCCGTCTTCCAGCTTCACCCTATTCAGCCGCAGCGCATTCGCGACCACGGTCAGCGAAGACAGCGCCATCGCGGCACCGGCGAACATCGGCGAGAGAAGGATGCCGGCAACCGGATAGAGGACGCCTGCGGCGACCGGCACGCCGATGCCGTTGAACAGGAACGAGAAGAACAGATTCTGGCGGATGTTGGCCATGGTCGCGCGCGCAAGCCGCCGTGCCCGGACCATCGCGGTGAGATCGCCCTTGGTCAGGGTGAGGCCAGCGCTTTCGATCGCGACGTCCGTCCCTGTCCCCATGGCCACGCCGACATCGGCCGCAGCCAGTGCGGGCGCATCGTTGATGCCGTCGCCCGCCATCGCGACGCGCGCGCCGCGCCCCTTGAGTTCGCCGACGATGCGCGCCTTGTCATCGGGCCTGAGGTCGGCATGAACCTCGTCGATGCCGCCGATCGCCCGCGCCACCACATCCGCGGTTCCCCGGCTGTCGCCCGTGAGCATGACGATGCGCAGCCCCTCGGCGCGCAGCGCCGCGATCGCGCCTTGCGCGTTCGCCTTTATCGGGTCCGCGACGGCAAGAAGGCCGATGACGCGTCCGTCGGCGGCGGCCAGCATGACTCCGGCGCCCTCGCCGCAGAAGCGATCGGCCGATGCCGCGAGTGACGTGACATCCGCTCCGACACGCTGCATCTGGGCGGCATTCCCCACCGCGACCGTGCGCCCATCAACGCTGCCACTGATGCCAAGCCCCGTCTGCGATTCAAAGTCCGCCACGGCTGGAACGGCCAGCCCGCGTTCCCGCGCGCCTGCGACGATGGCCACAGCAAGAGGATGCTCCGACCGCATTTCCAGCGCCGCAGCCAGCCTCAGCACCTCATCGGCATCGACGCCTTGGGCCGGTTCGACGGCGATCAGCCTGGGCTTGCCTTCGGTAAGCGTGCCGGTCTTGTCGATAACCAGCGTGTCCACCATGTCGAGCGCCTGCAACGCCTCTGCATTCTTGACCAGCACGCCCGCTTGCGCTCCACGGCCCGTGCCAACCATGATCGACATCGGCGTCGCCAGACCCAGCGCGCACGGGCAGGCGATGATGAGCACGGCGATCGCGTTGAGAAGCGCATGGCCGAAGCGGGGCTGCGGGCCGACAAGGTTCCAGATGATGAAGGTCGCGACGGCGATCAGCACCACCAGCGGCACGAACCAGCCGGAAATACGATCGGCGACGGTCTGGATCGGGGCGCGGCTGCGCTGCGCATCGGCCACCATGCTGACGATCCGGGCCAGCATGGTTTCCGCCCCGACCGCCTGCGCTTCCATGACCAGGCTGCCGGTGCCGTTCACCGTCCCGCCCGTGACCGGAACGCCTACGCTCTTGAGGACAGGGGCTGGCTCGCCCGTCAGCATCGACTCATCCACGGAAGATCTGCCTTCGATCACTTTTCCATCGACCGGGATTGCCTCCCCCGGACGGACGCGCAGCCGGTCACCCGTCCTGACGTCCGCCAACGGTATCTCGCTTTCGGCGCCGTCCGTGCCTATGCGCAGGGCAGTCTTCGGCGTTAGGTTCAACAGCGCCCGGATAGCGCGGCCAGTTGCGGCGCGGGCACGCAGTTCAAGCACCTGGCCCAGCAGCACCAGCGCCACGACCACGCCCGCCGCTTCGTAATAGACCGGCACCATGCCGCCATGACCGCGAAACGCCGGAGGAAACACGGCGGGAGCGACTGTAGCGACGAGACTGTAGAGGAAGGCGGCGCCCACGCCGATCGAGATCAGCGTGAACATATTATAACGGCGGTTCTTGAGCGAAGCCCAGCCACGTTCAAAGAAGGGCCGCCCTGCCCAGAGGACGATCGGCGCGGTCAGTCCCAGTTGCACCCAGGGCGACCAGGCCATCGGCACCAGATGAAGCCCCAGCATCTCTCCCCCCATCGACAGCAGCAGCAATGGGGCGGCGAGGACGGCGCTGATCCAAAGGCGACGAGTGAAGTCGATGAGTTCGGGGTTGGCGCTTTCCTCTACGCTTGGCTCAGCGGGCTCCAGCGCCATACCGCAGATCGGGCAAGCGCCCGGCGCGGACTGGCGAACCTCCGGATGCATCGGGCAGGTCCAGACGACCGCGCCGGACGATGCCGTGGCTGGCTGAGCTGCGGGTTCCAGATAAGCGTCGGGCCGCGCGACGAATTTCGCACGGCAACCGGCGCTACAGAAATGATAGAGTGTTCCCGCATGTTCGGCATGATGCGCCGTGGCGGCCGGGTCGACGCGCATTCCGCAGACCGGATCGGTCGCAGCGCCGCCGGCGGAAGAGCTGGAGGCGCCGGGGGCGCTTCGATCATGCATGGCTCGCTCCTTCGTCCGATCATATAGGGTCCGACATCCTGTCGGGGTCAAGGTTTCCTTTCCTATCAGACATGATCGACCGCAAATTGATCTGCTCCCTTGTCGCGACGGCATTAATTGCATGGTCGTTGGGGAAATGTTGCCTGGACGGACCATAGCTGAGTCAGAACCCCTTCGGGAAAAAGGACGCCGCGCTCGTATATTCCCTATGCGGCCGCCTCTCGCGCAAATCGACCGGGCGGGCGGCCCAGCCGCTTGCAAAACGCCGTGCTGAACGCGCTCGCAGATTCATAGCCGATCTCACCGGCGATCTGGTCGAGCGATTTGGCGCCTCGCACCAGCGCTTCCTTCGCGATCGCCATTCGCCAACGGGTCAGATATTCGATGGGAGCGCACCCCATGACCTCGCCGAAGCGGGCCGAAAATGCGGAGCGCGACATTCCGGCAATGGCGGCGAGACCAGCGACAGTCCACCCGGCGCGAACATCCGCGTGGATAGCCTGAAGCGCGCGCGCGATCGCCGGATCGCGCATGCCCTTCAGCAGACCCGCAGCCGCTCCATCCCTCCCCGCGCTCTGCCAGCGCAGCGCCTCTATGAGCAGCGCCTCCAGCATCCGCCGGAGGAGCAGGTCCTTGCCGGGATGGTCGGCGGCGCATTCCTCGGCGAGAAATTCGATCAGCCGGCCAAAGCGCGCTGCCCTTCCCTCCGAAGCGGGAATGTGGATGCGAGCAGGCAGCAATGAGAGAAGAAGCGGCGCGTTCACCCGTTCGAACGTGAAGCTGCCGCCCAGCGCGGCGAAATCAGGTTCACCATGCTGCTCGCCATGCCGAACCGCCTCGGCGCGGGGTTCGACAGGATCGCACCGGACGCCCGGCGCACTGCTCAGCGAAAAGGCCGGAGTCACCGGAAGAATAAAGAAATCGCCTTGCGCGAGGCGGAGCGGCTTTTCCCCGTCGAGCGTCAGCCAAGCCTCCCCGGAAAGAATGATCGTGAAGCCCGGCGCATCATGCGCCGCATAACGAACGCCCCATGTCCCTCTGGCCGTGATCGGCTTCGAGACGGCTGCGCTGGGCCGCAGCAGGGCGATGATGTCGCTCAAAGGGTCCATCTTGGACGATCTATAATGATATATGGATTGTGCATTATAGACCGTATCAGAGCACCCGTCTATCTCCCCGTCATCGACACAATGGAGACAGCCAATGACCAGCACGATCCTCATCACCGGCACCTCGTCAGGCTATGGCAAAGCGGTCGCGGAGCATTTTCTGCAGAAGGGCTGGAACGTCATCGCGACGATGCGCCATCCCGAAGCCGCTGCATTCGATGGCGACACCAGGCGGTTGCGCGTGTTGCCGCTCGACGTGACAGACGCTGACAGTATCGCCGCCCTGATCGAAGCGGCGGGGCACATCGACGTGCTGGTCAACAATGCCGGCATCGGTGCGGTTGGCGCCTTCGAAGCCATGCCGATGACGCTGGTGCGCCAACTCTTCGAAACCAACACGATCGGCGTGATGGCGATGTGTCAGGCCGTCATCCCGCAGATGCGCGTCCAACGCGCGGGCACGATCGTCAACATCACCTCCAGCGTGACGCTAGGGGTCTTTCCGCTAGCAGCGGCCTATACCGCCAGCAAGCAGGCGATAGAGGGGTTCACCGGATCACTGGCGCTGGAACTTGCCCATTTCGGCATCCGCGCGAAGCTCGTCGAGCCGGGCTATGCGCCCACCACTCGGTTCGGAGCGAATGCCATCATGCCGGTCGAGCAACTCATTCCCGATGATTATGCGGCATTCGCCCGACCCATCATGCAAGCCTTCACCCAACCGGCCCTGACGACGAAGGAGGGCGATGTTGCCGAGGGTGTCTGGAACGCCGTCCATGACATTAGCGGCCAGATCCGCTTTCCGGCGGGACCGGACGCCCTGGCGCTCGCCCATGCGGGAGAGGAACGTCCCGCTGGATGACGGATCGCTGCGTTACCGTCAGGCCCATGATGCTCCAAAGGAAAAGTGGCAAGGCGATGCTTTCCCCGCCCCCGGTAACCAGCATCGGCCTGCCCCTTCCTGCCCTAGACGGCGGTCGCACCGCCGTCGATGACGAGCGGATGGCCCGTCACGAAGCTCGCCGCGTCCGAACAGAGCCAGACCACGGCCTGCGCGATCTCCTCAGGCTGGCCCATGCGGCCCATGGGCGTCATGGAATCGATCAGCGCGCGCATGCCGTCGTCGGCGATCAGCGGCGCGGTCATCGGTGTTTCGATCACGCCGGGACAGACAGCGTTGACGCGAATTCCCGATGTCGCCCATTTAAGCGCGCCCTGCCGGGTGAGGCCGATAACACCATGCTTGGTGGCGACATAAGCGGGCTGGTTGGGATTTCCTACGAGGCCGTTGATGGACGAGGTGTTGACGATCGCGCCGCCGCCCTGCTCCACCATCACGCGAGCTTCCTCGCGCATGCACATCATGACGCCGGTCAGATTGATGCCCAGCGCGCGCTGCCACACGGCATCGTCATATTCGTCCGCCGTGACGATGTTGATCCCGGCATTGTTGAAGGCGCAGTCGAGACGGCCGAACAGTTCGACGGCGGCGGCGACCATTTCCTTGACCTGTCCCGCGTCGCTGACGTCGCAGCGCTGAAACGCCGCCTTGCCGCCCTGCCGTTCGATCAGGTCCACGGTTTCGCTGCCGCCCGCTTCATTGACGTCGCTGACCAGAACGGACGCGCCCGACCGCGCGAAGGCCAGCGCCGCGGCACGGCCAATGCCCCCCGCGGCGCCCGTTACCAGCGCCACCTTTCCCTGAAGGCCGTAGTCGATCATTACCTTCTCCTTTTTTCATGCGCAAACGCCGCATCCAAAGGATGCGGCGGCGCTGCTTTCACAGTGTCGAAGCCTATTCCGCTGCGCAAGCGGTCTTCTGTCCTCGATCCATGACATAGTCCGCCATCACTGGCGAGGCCATGGCTTCGGCAAAAGCCTCATAGCTCCAAGGCCAGCTGGACGGCACGCCGGTGGCGTCCAGATACCAGCTGCTGCAACCCGACCCGAAGATGGTCGATTTGGCTGCGGCGATGCGCCTTTCCTCATAACCGGCATGGGCCTGCACGCTAGGCTCGATGCTCTCCGCCTCGCCGCGACGCAGCGGCTCCAGCAACTGTTCGATATAGGTCCATTGCCGCTCGGCAATGTCGATCAGCGAGAAGTTGCCAACCGGGCCGGTCGGGCCGTTCAGCACGAAGAAATTGGGAAAGCCGGGGATCGCCACCGCGTAATAAGCGGTCGGGCGCACCGACCAGACATCGTCGAGCGACAGCCCGTCACGGCCCAGCACGGTCGTGGGGCGGATGAAGCGGTCGGCGTGGAATCCGGTCGCCAGCACCAGAGTGTCGAGCGCATGGAGGCGGCCATCCGCCATCCGCACGCCTTCCGGCTCCACATGGGCGATGGCTTCGCGTTCCACCTCCACATTGGGATGCTGCACGGCATCATAATAGGACCAGCTGTAGATGAGCCGCTTGCATGCCGCGCGGTAATTGGGGCGCAGCTTTTCGCGCAGCACGGGATCGCGCACGCTGTTTTCCAGATTGTCGAGGCACAGTTGCTCGATCGCGGCGATTTCCGGTCCATGCGTGTCCGTGATCGCCTGGGTGAAGCGATAGATGTTCGCCCAATATTCCTTGTCGTTGCGGATGGCATCGATCAGCGCGGGATTGCGGCGGAATGCCTCCCGCTCCTCCTCGCTATACTGGAAATAGGGAACCGGCATGATCCATTGCGGCGAACGCTGGAAATGAACGAGCTGGGCCGCGCGCGGCTGGAGCGCGGTGACAATCTGCACCCCGGTCGATCCATTGCCGATGATGCCAACGCGCGCGCCGTCCATCGGCGCATCGTCGCGCCAGCGGGCGCTGTGAAGGGCTGTCCCGGCGAAACTGTCCAGCCCTTCAATGTCCGGCATGCGCGGATGGTGCAGCACGCCTGAGGCAGCGATGACCGCATCGGCGACGGCTGTTTCGCCAGTGGAAAGCTCAAGCTGCCAGACCTGTCCGTCCTCATCCCAGACGCAGGACACGACCTCCGCATTGAAGCGGATGTGCGGCATTACCCCATATTTATCGGCCGTGCGTTCGAAATAGGTCTGGATCTCCGCACCTTCGGCATAATAGGCTCGCCATTCGGCATAGGGTTCGAAACTGTACGTATAGGCGTGGGCCGGAACGTCGCAGGTCAGGCCGGGATAGCGATTTTCCCGCCAGGTCCCGCCCAGCCGCCCGGCCTTTTCATAGACGGTGAACTGCTCGCCCTTCTGGTGCAGGCGGATGGCCGCCAATATACCGGCCATGCCCGCGCCGATGACGGCGTAACGCAAAGGGCGGCGCTGCTGATCGATGGACAATGCACTCTCCTGATTCGTGGTCCTGCCACCGATCATGTCGGCACGCGGATGTCCGCGCATCCTGCAAACGGATTAGGAAGGCGCCGGGATCACTCCGGGGAGACGGCGGCCTCGCTTCGCTCGCTGGCGGCCAGATGGCGGCTGATGGCATCCACGCGCGGTGCGCTTCCTTCTTTCGGATGAAGCAAGCTATATCACCGCGTCGGAGATGGTCGTCGATGGCGGCAACATCTCGTCGCAACGTGGGTGAGGAATTAAATGACGATGCTTTCGCTTGACCGCCGGACCTTTGTTTCCACGGCTTTTCTGACGTCGGTCGCGGGCCTGACGGGATGCGCCACGCCTGCATATCGCGCCCGAAGCGGCGCGATCCCCTTCCGCTCGGCCGTCGTGGCGAAGATGGACGGCGGCAATGATTTCCAGCTTGAATGGCAGGCCGATGGCGTGCAGCGCGTCACCGTCTATGCCGGGACCGGTCCAGCGCCGGTCCTGATGGGAAAGCCCGCTGGTGAGGGCGCCGGATCGGGGCGCATCATCGTCAAGGGGCTTGCCCCGGACCAGCGGCCCTTCTTCACGCTGGTGCCGGACAGCGGCGCGCCGCTGGTCATCGCCGACCGGGCGCTTCACCTGCCCAGCATCGCCAATCTGCGCGACATTGGCGGTTATCGCACGGCGGATGGACGCTGGGTAAAGATGGGGCTGCTCTATCGTTCCGACCAGCTCGACCGGGTGAGCGACGCGGACCTGTCGAAAATGTCGCAGCTTGGCCTTCAGCTTGTGGTCGATCTGCGCACACAGAGTGAGCGAGCGCGGGAGCCAGACCGCTTGCCACCGGCCACGCCGTCGCTGGTGCTGGATGTCGCGGGCGACGGCGAAGGATCGCTGGGCGGCGACATGCGCAAGGCGATGACCGCCATCTCTTCGGGCAAGGGCGTCGAGCTGCTGACGGAGGCCAACCGGGATTTCGTGTCCCTGCCCAGCGCCCGCCGCGCCTATGCGCAGATGCTGGACCGGCTGGCGGCGCAGCAAGCGCCGATGCTGTATCACTGCACGGCGGGCAAGGACCGCACCGGCTGGGCCAGCGCCGTCATCCTCACCCTGCTGGGCGTGCCGAGGGAAACGGTGATGGCCGACTATCTCGCCAGCAACCGGTTCCTGAAGGCGAAGAATGCGGCGGCGATGGCCGCGCTGTCGAAATCGGGCAGTTCCCTGGACCCCGCCTTCCTTGAGCCCGTGCTCACCGTGCGGGCCAGCTATCTGGAGGCCGCCTTTGCCGAGGTGGAGAAGCGCCATGGGTCGTTCGACGCCTATATCGCGCAGGGGCTGGGCATCAGCGACGCGACGGTGGAGCGGCTTCGCGGCCATTATCTGATGGGCACGGCCGTCTGAGGCAGGGGCGGACGCGGAAAAGCGCCCCTGCGTTAATGTGGGTTGCCCTGCCCGGTGCGACCGTGTGGAGGGGCAAGCGTTCTGCCTTGTCCCACCATATGGAGACCGGCATGACATTTCGCTCCCGCCCTTCCATCATAGCGTCCTCTTCTGCCGCGCTGGCCGCGCTCGCCCTGCTGGGCGCCTGCAGCCCTGCGGCGAACCAGGAAAATGGCCGCGTGCCCGGCGGCACCAACCAGCAGCAGGCGATCAATGCCGCGGGCGATACCGGCGCTTCCAACAGCATGCCCGGCATCGGCGCGCCCGGCACCGGCGGGGAAGGAACCCAGCCATGAGCGTGAACCGCAGCCTCATTTGCGCCGCGATGGTGCTGGCGCCGCTGGCCGCATGCAACCAGACGAGCGGCGTTTCCGGTCAGGACGAGCTGGCCAATGGCAGCGCCACGGTCGCGCGCCATTATGAAGGGCCAAAGCCCGAAGGCGTATCCAGCCCCAATGACGCGGTGACAACGACCTTCTACATCCCGCAGGCGGCGATCGGCGATATGTACGAGATCCAGTCGAGCGAACTGGCGCTGGTGCGCGCCCGCGCGCCGGAGGTGAAGGCCTTCGCCCGCCAGATGATCGAGGATCACAAGAAGACGAGCGCGGCCCTGCGGCAGTTCGTGGCTGACAACCCGGTGAACATCGCCATCCCGAAGAATATGGACGCGCGCCGCAACGCCATGCTGTCCAACCTCAAATCGGCGGGCGACGCCGAGTTCGATGCGCAATATATCGGGCAGCAGGCGGCGGCCCATCAGGAGGCTTTCAACCTGCACAGCAGCTATGCGTCACGCGGCGATTATGCGGCGCTCAAGACATTGGCGCAGTCGACGGCGAAGATAGTCGGGCACCATCGCGAGGAAGTCGCAGCGCTCGATGCCAGGTTCGGGACGCCTGCCAACAAGGCGAAGTCGGGGACCTGAGGCGGCGCATG
Source organism: Sphingobium sp. DC-2 (assembly GCF_000722555.1). NCBI lineage: Bacteria > Pseudomonadati > Pseudomonadota > Alphaproteobacteria > Sphingomonadales > Sphingobiaceae > Sphingobium > Sphingobium sp. DC-2. The sequence goes on from NZ_JNAC01000054.1 coordinate 159,398, forward strand.
GGCTTTGCTGATCAGGATGAAGCGCGACGTGCTCCCGCGCAGGAACACGCCGCGCTTCACCTTACCCTTCAAGGCGCGCTGGCATTGCCGGCCTGATCATTTCCCATCGCCCCCCCCATGGCATTGCCGCCCGCCCCATTCAACGGCGCGTTGGGCGGCACTTCGCCCGATCCGCTGACCGGCGGCGGGGCCGAACTCATATTGCCGGGCGCATCGTCCATCCGGTTGATCGCGGCTGAATTCACCATCGCATCATTCTGGCTGCCCTGATCCTGCGAGCAGGCGGCAGCGCCGAGCGTGCACATCAGCAGCATGGTTCGAACGATCATCTTGCATTCTCCTCTGCGTGGAAGCGGTTGGGCGAGCCTTTCCTCGCGCTCATGCCAGCGCGAGATCGAGCACCATCATCAGGCACAGCCCGGCGATCAGGCTGATCTGCGCCCGGTTCGACCGCCCGTGCGCGAGCGCCGGGACGATCTGGCTCATGGTGACGGAAATCATCGCGCCCGCAGCGATGCAGAGCGCCCAGGGCAGAAGCGGCTGGAACTGCGCCACCAGCAGCGCGCCGATGGTGCCCGCGACCGGCTCCACAAGGCCCGAAGCCACCGCGCCCCAGAAGGACACCGCCGGGGAATAGCGCAGCGCCAGCGCGCAGTTGACCGCGAAGCCCTCCGGTATGTTCTGGATGCCGATGCCAAGCGCGGTCGTGCTGCCTTCCGCATAGCCCCCGCCTGCGAAGCTGACGCCGACCGCCATGCCTTCGGGCACATTGTGCAGCGTGATCGCGGCGACGAACAGCCAGATGGACTGCTCGCTCATCTGCCAGGAGGAGGAGGGAGCGACGGGCGCATCGGGCGCGGGGAAGAAGCGGGCGAGCGCCATGATGACGGCCGCGCCCAGGGCGACAGACCCGGCGGAAATGAGAGCGGAACGCCATGACCCTGCTCCTTGAGCCTCCAGATGATGGAGCACCGGGATGATCAGCGAAAAGAAGGATGCGGCGAGCATGACGCCCGCCGCAAATCCCAGCAGCACGCCCTGGTGGCGCTGCGCCGAGCGGCCGATGCCCAGCATGGGCAGCGCCCCCAGCACTGTCGCGAGGCCCGCCAGCAGGCTGCCCAGAGCGCCCGCCAGCGCAGGCGTCAGGGTCAAGCCTCAGGCCCCATAGTGCTTGAGCAGCCTCGCCTCATCGCTCCTCCACTTCAGGGGTTTGCGCGCGGGCCATGGCCTTTGCCTCGTCCATGTCCGACGCGCCGCCCTGATCCTCGTCCGACAGCTTGCCAGCACCGGGACCCGCGCCCAGATCAGCGCCCGTCGTCGGGCTGGCGTCAGGATCGGATGCAAGCCGCGCGGTCATGGCGGTATAATCCTTCATCTCCTGCTCGCCCAGCTGCACGCTCGCGAGGCCGTCGCCGCCATCGAGCGGCAGATTGCCTTCGATATCGTCCATCCGTTCCCATTGTTCGCCGCTGTTCCACGGCCCCGTCGTATCGCCTTCACCCTGCGAGGTGTTGACATAGAGGTTGGCATAGGCGCTGAGGCCGGGCAGCTTGCCGGGAGGGAAATTGTCCTGAATCGAATAGAGCGCCTTTTCGAAGCTTTTCTGGTGCGCCACTTCACGGGTCATCAGGAAACCCAGCGCATCCTTGATGCCCGGATCGTCAGTGATGTTGATCAGCCGTTCATAGATGATCTTGGCCCGGCTTTCCGCCGCGATGTTGGACCGCAGATCGCAGGTCGGATCGCCCCGGCTGTCGACATAGGCGGCGGTCCATGGCACGCCCGACGAGTTGGTGAGCGCGGGTCCGCCGCCATAGAGGATGGACTGGGTATGGCTGTCGCCGCCCGCGTTGAGGGACATATAGAGGTCGGCCTCTTCCAGCGAGGCTTCGCTGAGAGATCCCTTCGCGCCCTTGTTCAGCATCGCCACGATCGATCCGATCACTTCCAGGTGGCTGAGTTCCTCGGTGGCGATGTCGAGCAGCATGTCCTTGCGGCCCGCATCCTCCTCCGCAATGCCCTGGGTGAAATAGCGCATGGCGGCGGCCAGTTCGCCGTCCGGTCCGCCAAATTGTTCCAGCAGCAGGGAGCCGAGCGCGGGGTTGGGTTCCGACACGCGCACCGTATATTGCAATCGCTTGTTATGCATGAACATCAGTTCTTCTCCTCATATTCCGGCCAAGATGACGGCTTCCCGCGCACAGCAGTCCGCCCAGGGCAGTCGCGGCGGCGATGCAGGCGATGCTCGCCAGCAGCAGCGGGGGCGTTATCGCATCGCCGTCCAGCAACAGGCGCAGGACGATGATCCAGAGCCCCGCCAGAACGATCGCCAGACCGGCGAGAAAGCGGCCCATGGTTCGGCCATTGTGGCGAGCGATCATGTCTGACTCCGCGACTTCCAGAGCCTTTTTCAAGCGATCCAGCCGCCGCCGGTTCCAGTCATGAAGCGTGGCGGCTAACCTGAATTACTCACGCCACAGAGATGATAATGAGGGGAGCTTTTCCCCGGACCCGAAACCATCAGCGGGACAAAGAATGAGCAGAGGGCGATGACCGGAATCACACTCACCAGCAGCTTCTTCGCGCGTCCGGCGGAGGAGGTCGCGCCCGCCCTGATCGGCGCGATGGTAATGGTGGACGGCTGCGGCGGGATGATCGTGGAGACGGAAGCCTATGACGCCGCCGATCCGGCATCGCACAGCTTTGGCGGGCCGACAAAGCGGAACGCCGCAATGTTCGGGCCGCCCGGCCACGCCTATGTCTATCGCATCTACGGGCTGCACTGGTGCCTGAACTTCGTCTGCGCGCCGGGCAGCGCGGTGCTGATCCGGGCGCTGGAGCCAAGGGCCGGGGTGGAGGAAATGGCGGCGCGGCGGGGAACGGGCGATGTGCGGCGGCTATGTTCCGGGCCGGGGAAGCTGGCCCAGGCGCTGGGGGTCGATGGGACGTTCAACCGCCTTCCCCTTGATCAGCCGCCATTCGGGTTAAGCGCAGCTAAGGGGACGGAGGCGGTCGTGCCTGACCGGCGCATCGGCATCAGCGTAGGGACGCAGACGCCCTGGCGGTTCCTGCTGGCGGGATCACCCTTCGTAAGCAAGCCGCCTCACCGCCGTTTGCCCTGAGCGAAGCCGGAGGGGCCTGCCGGACGGGGGGCGCGGGCCTTCGACTTCGCTCAGGCGGCGGCTTCTACACGCTCAGCCCGAACGGGTGGGGTGGCGTTATTCCGCTGCTATGCTGGCGCCGGGCGCAGCGACAGACAGCGCAGCCTGTGAGGCGAAGGTTTCCGCCGACCCCGCGTACAGCTCCTTGGCGAAGAAGGCGCAGGTGAGGGCCAGTCCCTGCTGCAACGGGATTTTCGGTTTCCAGCCGAGCAGCGTCTGCGCGCGGCGGATGTCGGGGCGGCGGCGGCGCGGATCGTCCACGGGGAGCGGCAGGTGGATGACGCGGGAGGCCGCGCCGGTCTGGGCAAGGACTTCCTCCAGCAGCTCCATGATCGTATATTCGTCGGGATTGCCGAGGTTGACGGGCTGGAGGTCGGGCATGTCGCTTTCCATCAGGCGCATGAGGCCATCGACCATGTCCGATACGTAGCAGAAGCTGCGCGTCTGCGATCCGTCGCCATAGATGGTGATGTCTTCCCCCGACAGCGCCTGGCAGACAAGGTTGGATATCACGCGGCCGTCATCGGGGTGCATGTTCGGGCCATAGGTGTTGAAGATGCGCGCAACGCGCACGTCCGCCCGGCCAAGGCGTGCGAAGTCGAACGCCATGGCTTCGGCCGCGCGCTTCCCTTCGTCATAGCAGGCGCGCGGGCCGGTGCAGTTCACCCAGCCGCGATAATCCTCCTGCTGCGGATGCGCTTCGGGATCGCCATAGACTTCGCTGGTGGAGGTCAGCAGGAAGCGCGCGCCATTCTGTTCGGCAAGGCGCAGCAGGCGGTCGGTGCCGACGACGCTGGTCAGCATCGTATGTTCGGGATCAGCCTGATATTGCGGCGGCGATGCGGCGCAGGCGAGATTGTAGATGCGGCTGATGTCGCGCCTGCGGGTCACGGCATCGGGCAGTGGATCGACGATGTCCGCGCGCACGAAGGTGAAGTTGCGATGCCCCTCCAGCATGTCAAGATTGACTTCGCGCGCGGTCTGGAGGCTGTCGAGGCAGATCACCTCATGCCCCTGATCCAGCAGGGCGCGGCACAGGTGGGACCCGATGAACCCGGCTCCCCCCGCGACCAAGGCTATGTGCGACTTTGACTTTCTCATCAGCCTTTTATCCTTATCGTCAGATGTCATTCCGCCGCCGCCATCGCATCGTCCGCGCGCATCGCGGCGGCGTCCGACAGGCAGGCTTCCAGTTCCGCCGCGCGGCTTCGCGAGGTGTGCTGGGCAAGGATGCGGCTGCGCGCCGCATGCCCTATGCATGAGCGGTCCTCGTCCAGCGCGACGATCACCTGTTCGTGGTTCCAGGCGAACAGGATCTCGCGGTTCGGTTCCAGCAAATCGCCAAGGCCCGGCCAGACGTCGGAAATGACCGGCGTTGCGCAGGCTCCGGCTTCGAAGAGGCGGACCGAGGGGGACCAGCCCGCCTCGATCATGTCGGCGCGGGTGACGTTCAGCGTATAACGGGACGCGGAATAGAATTCGGCATGGTCCCGCGGCGGCAGATGCTCGATCCGCTCGACATTGGCGGGCCAGTCGATGTCATCGGGATATTGCGCGCCAGCGACGACGAACCGCTTTTCCGGCAGCAGCCGCGCGGGTTCGATCAGCAGCTTTTCCAGCGTCGGCTGGCGGTCCGGGCTGTAGGTCCCGAGGTAGGACAGGTCCCAGCGCTTCGGCACGTCCAGCGGCTGATAGGCGCCGGCGTCGACCGAGCAGTAGAGCGGCCGCGCCATCGGCGACCCATATTCGCGCTGCAACAGATCCAGCGTCGGTCCGCCCGTGAAGGAGCAATAGACATCATAGCCGGGGATCAGATCGGCCGACAGATAGTCGCACTCCCCCTGGCGCAGCTTGGCGAGGGTGACGGGCGTGTCGATATCGTAGAAGGCGGTGACGCCGCCAGCATGACGCTGGACATATGCGCCGACCGCGACGCCGTCAGGCACATAGGAGCCGACCATGACGGCATCCGCCGATGCGATCTCGCCGCGCCAGCGATCGAGTTCGTCCACGCTGCCGTAAAATTCAAGGCTGCAATAATCCGGGTCGGCGATATCGCGCTGGCTGGCATACCAGGGCACATCGCGCTCCAGGAACAATATGTCATGGCCGCGCGCGGCGAAGGAGGACAGCAGCGCGCGGAAGGTGGTGGCGTGGCCATTGCCCCAGGAGGAGGACAGGCTGAGCCCCAGGACGACGAGTTTCATGCTCTCTCCATCTGCTGTTGCCGGTGGGTGATGCTGGCTGAACGGTCGCGCAGGATTTGATCCACCTGCTCCCCGCGCAGCGCATAGCTATGTTCGGCGCGGACGCGGGCGAGCGCGGCCTGCCCGATCGACCGCGCGCGGCCGGGGGTCAGGGCGGCGAGATGCGCGGCGACATCCTGCCCGTCGCGCGCGACCAGCACTTCCTCATCGGGCTTCAGGAACAGCTCTATCCCCTCCCACGCGTCGGTGATGAGGCAGGCGGCGGCGCCTGCCGCTTCGAACACGCGGGTGGCGGGCGAAAAGCCGATATGCGCCATGCTGTCCCGCGCCACGTTCAGCACGGCGAGCGGGCTGCAATTGAAGGCATTATGTTCGGCCGTATAGACATGGCCGCGATGGCGGACATTGGCGGGCATGGCCTTGCTGTCCCAGCCATTGCCGCCGATCAGGAAGGACTTTTCGGGCGACAGGGCGGCGGCCTTGAGGAAGAATTCCTCCACCCGCGCTTCGCGGTCGGGCAGGCGATTGCCGAGGAAGGCGAGGTCGCAGGCGAAGCGCGGATCGGGCTCCACCGGATGATGGGTGGTGGGGTCGAGCGCATTGTAGATGGGAATGCACTCTCGCGCGCCGAAGCCGCGATAGGCATCGACCACCGGCTGGCCGCCGCCATAGGTGAGCACCATGTCGAGGTCCGGCAGGGCGCGGCGGATGGGATGAGCGGGCGCGCTGCGCATCTCGTCCAGCGTGGCGGCGGCGTCCACGTCCCAGAAGATGCGCAGGGCGTGGGGCTTCGCGCGCTGCATGACGCCCTCGATCAGTTCGTCGTCGAATACGCCAACGCCGCTGGCCTTCACGACCACGTCGGCATCGGCGGCTTCGTCCATCACGCGGAGCAGCGCTTCGGGCGTGGCGTCATAGACCACCACCCGCGCCCATTCCGGCGGGTCGATGTCGCGATGCTGCTGGCGGTCGAAGGCGTCGGGTTCATAGAAGACGATGTCGTGCCCGCGACCGGCAAGCTCGCGCAGGATGCCGCGATAATAAGTCGCGGCTCCATTCCAGTAGGAGGAAAGCAGACTTGATCCGTAAAAGGCGATCTTCATGCGACGATCCTTGCAAGGTGCGGCTGCGCGTGAGGGTTCAGCGTTTCGACGATGCGCATCAGTTCCTGCGCGCGGTGGGCGCAGCTATGGCGGGCGCGGACCGTTTCCAGGCCGCTTTGGACGAGCGATGCGCGCAGGGCGGGGTCGGCGCTGATCGCGCGCAGGTGGCGCGTCATTTCCGCGCCGTCGCGAGCGAAGAGGAAATCCTGCCCGGGCCGGAACAGATGCTCGCTGTCTTCCCAGGGAGCGGAGACGAGCGGGATGCCGCAGGCCAGCGCTTCGAACACGCGGATGGTGGGGATGCCGGGCAATAGCTGGGTATAATAGCGGCGCGGCACATGGACGGTGGCGAGGTGGCGGGCGAAGATGGCGGGCGCGGCTGCGTTGGCGGCCCAGCCGTGATAGCGGACGCCGTAGCGGGCGAGGGTCGCCAGTGCTTCCCTGGGGTAGCGCACGCCGTAAATGTCGAGCGGCAGGGCGGCGTCCTGTGCGGGGCGGAAGAGATAATCCTCCAGTTCCGCCGTGCGTTCGCCATCGCCCCAATTGCCGATCCAGACGATGCCCTGCCGGTCGCCTTCCTGCGCAGGCGGGTGGAAGTGGCGGAGGTCGGCGGCTTCATGCCAGGTCCAGACGCGCGCCCCCCAGCCCCAGCGGCGATAGACGTCCGACAGCGCCTCGCCAAAGGCCAGCACGCCGTCATAGCCGCTGAGGTCGAAGGCGCGGATGGCTTCCGGGTCGGACACGGCGCGGTGATGGGTGTCGTGGAACAGCAGCGTGAAGTCGCCGCCCGCGATCCGCAGCGCGCCGATGCGGGCGACGAGGGCCGGGTCGTTCCATTCGTGGACGACGACCACGTCCGCGCCGTCGAGCAGCGGCTCCACATCGTCAGCGGGGTCGTAGCTGCGGGTGACGAGTTCGGGATAGGCGGCGCGAAAGGGTTCAAGGCCCGCTTCGCCATGGTCGGCGAGCAGATTGGCGAGGCTCCAATTCCCCTCCGGCTCCAGCGCGAGCACGTCATGGCCAATCGCGCCGAGTTCGCGCAGAACGCCGCGCAGGAAATGGGCGTTGCCGTGGTTCCAGCAGGACAGCAAGGAATGAGTGAAGTATACGACTTTCACGCTGCTGCCCTCCGCCGCAGGGTTGCGTAATGGTCCGCCATCCGGGTGGCGAGGGCGGGCAGGCTGTAGCGGGCGGCCCTTTGCTGGGCGCGGCGGCCCGCTTCGGCGCGGGCGGATTCGTCCTCGATCAGCGCGTTGATGGCGCGGGCGAAACCCGGCGCGTCGTTGGGGGGGACGAAAGTGGCCGCGCCGTCCCACAGTTCGCGGAAGGTGGGGATGCCGGACAGGACCAGCGCGCAGCCTGCCAGAGCGGCTTCCAGCACGGCGAGGCCGAACGGCTCGTACAGCGCCGCGGAGGCGAAGACCGGGCGGGAGGCGAGATGATGGGAAAGCGCTGCGCCGTCCATCACGCCTGCATGTTGGAGCGCTTTCAGCGTAACGCCGCCGCCATGGGGGGCGGACAGCGGACCCGCCGCGCAGAAGGGCACGGCGATGCGGGCGGCTGCTTCGTCGAGCACGCCTATATTCTTGCCTTCGTCCCACAGGCGCCCGGCGGTGAAGACATGATCCCGCATCGCCCGGCGCGGAAAGTCCATGGCACGGCCGTTGTGGACCGGCACGGGCGCGACGCCATATTGACGGCGCGCGGCCTCCGCGAAGGCGGCGGTGGGGGTGATCGCGAAGGTGGCGTTGCGCAGGCCGCGATCGACCAAGGCGGTGCGCCAGGCGAAGTCTCCGGGCATCGGGCCGTCCTTCACCGCTGACCACCAGGTCGCGACGCAACTGTGCAATAGCGCGATCGTTGGGCAAGCGTAACGGCCCTGCGCGGCCAGCGCGGGCGTGTGGAGCTGGACGATGTCGGCGCGCAGGTCGCCCGCCATTTCGGCAAGCCGCGCCTCGGCCATCAGGATGGGTTCGGCCCGCGCGGCGAGCCAATCCAGTTCCAGCCCGGTTTCGACCACATGCACATTGGCGATCGCCGCCGCTTCGGCCCGCTGCGCCTGGGTGAGCGCCGGGCCAAGGACGGCGAGCGTCACCTGCCAGCCGAAAGGCCGGAGCGCGCGGGCGAGGTCGGTGGAAGGCTCTGTTGCAAAGATTGGCGGCAGTCAGAGGTAGGCTGTCGCTCTGC
>NZ_JNAC01000055.1:0-651 GCF_000722555.1 Sphingobium sp. DC-2
TGAACCGCGCCGGGTTTGCCGGAGGCTGGTTGGTTTGAGTCACGCCGCCACATCCATAGCGGCGATGGCAGCGTAATATCGTTCTTCGGCTTCGGCGGGCGGGATATTGCCGATCGGCTCGAGCAGGCGGCGGTGGTTGAACCAGTCCACCCATTCGAGGGTCGCGTATTCCACGGCTTCGAACGAGCGCCATGGTCCTCGCCGATGGATCACCTCGGCCTTGTAAAGGCCGTTGATCGTCTCGGCCAAGGCGTTGTCGTAACTGTCGCCGACGCTACCGACCGAGGGTTCGATCCCCGCTTCGGCGAGGCGCTCGGAGTATCTGATCGAGACGTACTGGCTGCCGCGATCTGAGTGATGGATGAGACCGCCGCTGCGCGTCGGTCGGCGATCATGAAGCGCCTGCTCAAGCGCATCCAGTACGAAGCTGGCGTGAGCGGTGCGAGATACGCGCCAGCCAACGATCCGGCGGGCGAACGTATCGATGACGAACGCGACGTAGACGAACCCGGCCCAGGTCGCGACATAGGTGAAGTCAGAGACCCAGAGCATGTTGGGCGCTGGCGCGCGGAACTGCCGGTTCACCCGATCGAGCGGGCATGGCGCCGACCGATCGCTGATCGTCGTACGCACCGGCTTGCCACGGATCAC
>NZ_JNAC01000056.1:0-13931 GCF_000722555.1 Sphingobium sp. DC-2
AATCTCCGCCAAGCATGCTCAAGCTTCACGATTTTTGCAACAGAGCCCGCTTCCGCTACCGGTACGCATCCTACTGTGGATCGTCGCGATCATATTCGCCATCTGGCTGATCCTGTTCATCACCAAAGGGCGGTTCCTGAAGGAGCCGTTCGAACGCACATTGTCCAGTCGGCTTGAGCGCCAGGTTCGGGTGGGAGGTGACTTCCAGCTCTATTTCGCACCAATCGACATAAGGCTCCGTGCCGAGCGGATGACGGTTGCGAACGTCTCTTGGGCAAGTCGCCCTGATTTTTTCCGCGCCGACCTCATCGACACGCGGGTTGCTCCGTTCAGCCTCATCTTCGGAGAGAAATATCGTGTGCGATGGCTCGAACTTCGTGATGCGGCAACTGACCTCGAATGGTCCAGCGACGGCCGGAACAACACATGGACCTTTGGCGATCCCGACAAAAAAGGCGAGCCTCTCGACCTGCCATTGATCCGCCGAGCGTTGCTGGCCGGCACGACCCTGCGGTATCGCGACCCGCGCATGCAGCTCAACGCCGATATCGGTTTCGAGACTGTAAAGGCGCAGGATACACGCTTTTCCAGCGATGTGCGCTTTTCGGGCGATGGCACCCTGCGGCAACGTCCCTTCACCTTGCGCGGCGGCCTTTTGTCTCCCAACGCGACGGTCACGGGCGGCAAGAACAGCCTTGCCCTGCATGCGCAGGCGGGCTCCACCGTGCTGGAGGTGAGCGGCACGCTGCCCGGTGCGACCGAGATTGAGGGCGCGGACCTTCGTCTCGTCACCCAAGGTCCCAATCTTGCCCTGCTGTTCGATTTCCTCGGCGTAGCCATTCCCGAAACACGCGCCTATCGCTTTACCTCCGCGCTTACCAAGCAGGGCGACGAATGGCGTTTCACGCATCTTAAAGGCCGCTTCGGAGACAGCGACCTGGCCGGGCGCATGACCGTATCGCTTCCTGATAACCGTTTACTGCTGAACGCTTCGCTTGCTACCCAAACGCTCGATATCGTCGATGTCGGCCCCTTCATCGGCTACGATCCCCAGAAACTGGAAACTCAAGGCGCGAAAGGGACGATCCAGACTGTCGGCGGCACTCCACGCCTACTTCCCGATGCCCCGCTGCGGGTCGAGGCGCTCCGCAATTTCGACGCTAAGGTGGAATATAATGTGCGCCGCGTCCGCGCCGAGAATTTGCCCATTTCCAATATCGCGCTGAAGCTGGCGCTTGAGCGCAGCCTGATCACGCTTTCGCCTCTCACCTTCGATATGACAGGCGGACATGTGAGTTCTGACATTGAAATCAACGCGCGAGGCGCTCCGGTCCGCACGGCCTACGATATCCGTCTGTCGCCCACGCCCATGGGCAAGCTTTTGGGGCGTTGGGGTGTTGAAGAATCCGGCACGACGGGCACAGTCAAGGCCCGCGTACAGATGACTGGCCTGGGTGACACGCTGCACGATTCGCTCGCTACGTCCAACGGCCGTATCGCGGTGATCCTGCCCGCGGGGTCCATGTGGGCGCGTAATGTCCAGCTATCCGAACTGGACATAGGCACGTTCATCACCAAGATGTTCGCGGGAAAGCTTAAAAAGCCGGTCCAGATTAATTGCGGCCTGATCGCGTTCACTGTGCGCAATGGTGTGGCGGCGGCTGATCCCATAATCATCGACACGACAAAGAACGTGATGGTCGGACGGGGTGGCTTTTCGTTTCGCAATGAAAGCCTGGACCTGGCTTTTCGAGCGGATGGCAAGAAGTTCAGCTTGTTTTCCGGTCAATCCCCCGTGGGCATCAAAGGCTATTTCGCGAAACCCAGCATTGACGTGATCAGCCCCGAATTGATCGCGCGAGGCGGGGTGGGCGCTGCCCTTGGCATTGGTGCCACTCCGCTGGCCGGAATCCTCGCCTTTGTCGACATTGGCGACGCGAAGAGCGCAGCTTGCGGACCAGTACTTGCGGGGGCAACGGCCGCCGCCCAGCGGACCAAGGGCGGGACGCCTCGTGATGACGTAGGGCGCGGCACAACGGCCAAGGATGAGGCGGGCAAAGAAAGCAAGGACGAGAAAAAGAGCCAGGATAAAAAATTTCTAGGCATCTTCTGATTCGCTGGAATGTGAAGTCGGGACAGGGAATGACTGACGAGCAAGTCCGAAGGCCACGCCACCTCTGATTTTAGAGAAGTGGGCAACCAAACGGCATGATATTCATCCTACTACAGGCCGCCCGCCCGGATGAGCCACACACCATCTTCCAAGAGCGACCCTTCTCCGTCGCTCAGCGGCCGAATTGCTCCTTCGGATTGCAGACCGGCGGCTATCGCGTGATCACGCGTGAAACGCTGCCTTGCGGTTGCTTAAGTAAAGCGTAGGCTCACGGCATGATTGATCGAGCCCCACATCAGCTTGTGATTGTCGGCGGCGGTCCAGCTGGGATGATGGCGGGCCTTCTGTTCGCTCGCGCTGGTGTACCGACCCTCGTGCTTGAGAAGCATGCCGACTTCCTGCGCGACTTTCGCGGTGACACGGTACATCCATCTACCTTGGACTTGTTCGACGAGCTCGGCCTTCTTGAAGCCCTTCTGACCCGCGAGCATGACAAGGTCTCGTCAGTGGGCGCTGTGATCGGCGGCCGCGAATATCGGATCGCCGATTTCAGCCGCCTTCCCGGTCCTGCTCGCTTTATTGCAATGATGCCGCAATGGCATTTTCTCGACTTCGTGGCAGACGTCGCGCGGCGGCTGCCCGCGTTCACCCTGCGCATGGAGGCTGAGGCCGTAGGCCTGGTCGAGGGCACCGATCGCGTCGAGGGCGTAAGACTGGCAAATGGCGAAACACTCGAAGCGCGACTGGTCATCGTCGCCGATGGACGCAGTTCCCGGCTGCGGGAAGCGGCTGCGTTACCGTTACAAGATCTCGGTGTGCCGATCGACGTGCTCTGGTTTCGGGTGCCAAAGGCGCGGACACCTGACAATCGCACACAGGGCTACATCGATCGGGGCGAGATGATCGTCACCATTGACCGGGGCGACTATTTCCAGTGCGCCCGCGTGATCGAGAAAGGCGCGGCGGACAGAATACGCGCGGCGGGCATCGAGCGCTTCCGGGGCGATGTGTCGGCGACGGCACCATCGCTGACAGACCATATCGCAGCGGTCGCTGTCTGGGACGATGTGAAGCTTCTCACCGTATCGCTTGACCGGCTGACCCGCTGGCACCGACCGGGCCTGCTTGTTATCGGGGATGCAGCGCATGCCATGTCGCCGGTGGGCGGCGTCGGCATCAACCTTGCGATCCAGGACGCGGTCGCCGCCGCAAACATTCTTGCCGCTCCGCTGAGTGCCGGAATTGATCCTGATCCGCTGCTCCGCCAAGTGCGTGCCCGACGCATGCTGGCCGTCCGCACGATCCAGGCCATACAGCGCGCCGTCCATCGGAATGTCATCGGTGCGGCCATGCGCAGCACAGCGCCACGCGCGCCGGCTGTCCTCCATTTGCTGCAAACGATCCCAGCGCTTCAGGCCCTTCCGGCAAGGTTGCTCGGTCTCGGCATCCGGCGCGAGCACATTCGCTCTCCGGCCTTGCCTGCGTGGCGCTGAACGAAGCCGACCCATCGCGGACACTTAGCGATCATTTCCGATCCCTAGGTGTCGACGGTCCGCTTTTGCGACGGCTACCGACCAGCTTACGACGTTTACCAGCAGGGATGGGAACGGCCGCTTGTCCCAAGACGAGCCGTTTGCTGGACGTAACGCTGCCCGGCAGGAACGCGCTGAAATTCGGCCGCAAGACACCCTGATCGGCAAAGATGAAAGCTACCGACCGATCTGGCTTTTCAAAGCCAAAGGGCTTTCACTTCGATCTCGGCTGCATCAGCTTGATGCGGATGGAGCCGATCCGATCGGTCGGGACCACACTCAAGCGCTCATCGCCATTGAGTGTGCGGCCGGGCTTCCAGCCTTGTGCGGCGAAACGACCCTCTTCCACGCGATCGACTTCCGCCAATCTCGAACCAATTGCAAAATCAGCGGTAAATCCCTTTCCGACAATGAAAAAGGAATCGTTCCCTTCATCGATGATCAGACCAAATGCTCGGCTGTCTCCGGGGGCCGGACGCGTTCCGGGGCCTTCGGTTTCGCTCGGCATCGGAGGGGGCGGAGGGGGCGCTTGCAAACCGACGTCGAGCAGCATTTGCTTGAGAAGAGCCATCGTTTCCCGAACAGTGATGGTGTAGCCGCCAAGGTTGATGACCGCGGGATTCCCATCATTCAGGAGAACGCCTGCGATACGTCCTTCAGCCTGCGCTTTCGTGATCACTTGGTCCATGTCGGACAGTAACGAGTAGGCTTGTGCTAACTGCCCATCGATGCGGCCATCCTCGATTCCGAAGACGGAATAGCCGATCGTACGGTGCTGGCCGAGCACCCAAAAGATGTCACCAGTCCGGAACTGCGCTTCCGGGACGAACAGCGGATTTCCGGCACGGTCGTAGTCCTCCAGCACTTCCTTGGTGTTGGGCGTGTATCCTTGACCGTCCCCGCGTCAATCTTCTACTCGTGGACCGCGCTCGCCCGCCTCTGCTCGCGAAGCTGCCAACTATCGGCGATCATGGAAATCCACTCTGAGTCGAGCATTCGACGCATGGCCAGGCGCCGATGTCCTCGCCGACGAGCGACCCGATGGTACGCATATTCGCCTTCGCCGACGGAATCAGCACTTCAGGCAGCACCAGCACGCCTAGAAATGAGAGTTTCGCTCTCACCCCTGCAAGCAGCTTATCAAGTATGTCATTTTGCCCGGTCGCCGAGATGAGGGAGGCGCATTTGCTGCCGTGCATGGCACGGCGATCTCGCCGGACGGGCTCATCGAGCGAGACCAGCCTCAGATTATCGAGACCTACAGGCGACCCAGGGGCAATGGCGCATTACCGTTCCACTTCCTATATCGCAGGCCGAACCCAGCAGCGGGTTCACGCTTCCCGCAATCGCCACCTACGCATCGGTCGCGGCCAGAGATTGCGTCGCGGCCATCGGGGGGCCCGACCGCTTAACCTGATTGTATGATCTCCAAAATCTCCGCGTCGAAACCCATGAGCGAGAACCACCGCCGATCAACATCTGCCCGGTGGATCGCCTGCTCAAGTACCTTGTCCCTGATCGTGGCGCTTGCAGCCTTGTCCCCATCATCGACGAGAGCGACCAACAAACCGTCCAAGGCTTTCTGGAGCGTGTCGGTTTGAGCAAGCGCAGGCAACCCTTTGCTTTGACCCAACGCGACCGTCAGGCTGGTAGCGGCCGCCATCGTTGAGGCTCCACCTATCGCATGCTCTGCGACGGTAATCGCCAGATCGCGGAAGTCGTCTGCTTCCTGCTGCTCGAATGCGGGCGTTTCGGCATATTGCGCAAGCGTGATCTGCAAATGGCCGATGACGAGTTGGGTCTGCTCGCGGGCACCTGTGACAAGTGTTCTGACGACGGACAGTCTGCGACGCCAAAGGCCGCCCTCACGTCCTCCTGCTGACGCCCGGCAACGTCCAAGACTGCAAGGTCGCGAAGAACTGCATCGAGGCCCTGCCACCCTCCGGCGAACTCGTCGCCGATAAAGTTATGACAGCCAAGAGCTGCGCGGGTGGCTCGACGACCGCGGTACCCAGGCCGTCATCCCGCCGCGCCGCAACCGCAAAATCCACGACGACTACGACCGCGCCATTTACAAGCAGCGCAACGTCATCGAGCGCATGTTCTGCCGCCTCAAGGACTGGCGACGCCTCGCTACCCGCTTCGATCGCAACGCAAAACTTTATGGGAGCTCTCGCGCTCTCCGCGGCCGTCATCTGGTGACTGTGGTGAATCCGGACCCTAATCAAGAGAGTGAGCCGACCGTGGTGCTCACGTCGCGGAGAGTCTGTGGGCGGTCCGACGCCCTGGGGAACGACGCGGCCCGCCGCTCCGCGCGCAAAACTGCCAACGCACCGGATGACGAGATAACTAAACGATTGACTATATCCTCAGTGCGGCTAGTGTGTATGGAAACACTGGGAGGATGATATGAATTTTTGGGGTGTGTCGAGCGGCGCGTTTATACTTTTCTCATGTGCGCTGGCAGCGTCTGGTGCAGGGGCTCAGACTCCCGTGGCTGCGGGTGCCGGCGCAACCGAGCCCGGGTCGGCCGCGTCAGAGCCTCAGGCCCCGCCGTCGAGTGGCGGCAATGACGGCTCCGACATCGTCGTGACCGCGCTGAGGCGCAGCGTCAGCGTTCAGGATATTCCCGCTTCGATCACCGCCGTGAGTGGCGACACCCTTCTCAGCCGGGGCGTCACTGATACCATAGCCCTGGCCAATGTGATTCCTGGATTGGTGTTCGTCTCCAACGTCGGCAACACCATTGTGACTATCCGCGGCGTCGGCTCGACCCTTGTGGCTGGTTCGTCCGAACCGACGGTCGCGATCTATTCGGATGGCGCCTATTTGCCCCGGCCTTTCATGGGAACCCTGCGCGCGGTCGACCTCGATCGCGTCGAAGTCCTGCGCGGGCCGCAAGGGACTCTCTATGGCCGCAATGCTACGGGCGGTGCGGTCAACTTCATCTCCGCTAGCCCAACCAAGACGTGGACGGGGCGCATCGACGCTATTGTAGGAGGCCGCAATCAGGTCGGTATAAGCGGGTTTGTCTCAGGGCCACTCTCCGATGGCGTGCAGATCAGGCTCAGCGGCGGACGTGAGAAGCAGGATGGCCCGGTCGAAAACATCCTCAGGCCCCTTAACGTGGTGGAGCGTATTGGCGGCGGAACGGACGCCAAATATGGCCGTGTCGCGCTGCGCCTGACACCTACGTCTAGCCTGACGGTGGACCTGTCGCTCCGCTATGATGAGGACAATGCGGCCAATAGCGGCCAGAGCCCGGTTGGGCCGATCAGCCTCGGGGTCGAAGGGGTGGATTGGACGAATGAGCCTTGGAAGGCGATCTCGAATCGCCCGCACAGTGCGGTAAACAAGCTGCTCATCGGCCAGGCAGGCGTGACGTGGGAGGCGTCCGATGCGATCACCGTCAAGTCTCTGACGAACTATATCCTTGGGAAGATGCGGACCGCCAACGACAACGATGCCACCGCATTTCCCTACTTCTATACTTCAATTTATCCGCGTCGATCCGAATCGATAAGCCAGGAGTTCAACCTGTTCGGAAATTTCGATAAATTTAATTTCATCCTCGGGGCCTTCTATTACCACGAGGAATATAAGAGTGTCTTAGATATCATCATCGAGAATCCGGATCCGGCGGCGGTCCTGACGCAAAATCTTGGCCAGCAAGCCAAAGTGGACAATTTTGCGGCATACTTCGACGCGACCTATTCGTTCACGGACGCCTTGAGGCTGAATGTGGGTATGCGCCTCAATTACGACAAGAATGAGTATGAGTCGATTTCGGGCCTTGAACCCCTCATCCCTACGGTAGCAGTCGCGGGCGGCACCATCAAAAAAACCAAGTTGCTCCCAAAGGTTGCCCTTCAATATGATTTCACGCCAGAAATCCAGAGCTACATCCAGTGGAGCCGCGGCTACAAGGGCGGCGGCGGCAACCTGCCGGTAAGCGATGGCTCCGCGCCGGCTTTTGGACCGGAGACGCTCGATTCCTACGAGCTTGGCGTGAAGTCCCGCCTGCTCAACGGCAAACTGACTGCTAACTTCGCGGCCTTCTACTATGACTATTCGGGCCTGCAGGTCGAAAAGTTGGTTCCCCCGAACAACGTCCTCACGGACAATGCGCAAGCGAAGGCGTATGGCGCCGAACTTGAGATCCGATACAGCCCAGTCCCCGACCTCACCTTCACCCTTGCGCCCACATACGTGCACACGGAGTTCACGGAGTTCACCTCGACGGAGCCGCTGACGCTCGTCCCCTACGATCTCGCTGGAAAGACGTTGAATTTCGCGCCGAAGTGGACCGTTAACGCGAGTGCATCCAAGCGTTTCGATCTTGGCGGAGAACTGTTGAACGAGCTAGAACTCACCGCAAGTGCGCGGCACAATTCGACCGTCGTCTTCTCCTACTTCAACCTCGACGCCCTTGACCGACAACGGCCTTACACCGTGGTTGACCTAAACGCGACGATCTCCGATGTGGACAGGAAAACCACGCTGTCGCTGTTCGTCAACAATTTGGGCAACAAGGCATACAAGACTCTTACGGGTAATTTCGGGTTTGGATATATCGGTCACTGGGGTGCCCCCAGGACGTGGGGCGCGCGCCTCAGCCGCTCCTTCTGATCCGAGCGAGCGCCATGCGGGCAGGGTCGTTCGGATGAGCGATCCTGCAAGCTCAAATCAGTTAGATGTTTGATCGCGGGGTTTGATGGTAAAACACCCACAGAGGTGGGTCGGGAAATTTGACCAGCGGGATGAGTGGGTCGCCGGCCTGACGACAGCCATGGTGGTGGCGGCACAGGAGGCCAGATGAGTAAGCGACCCCGCCGGAATCGCCGTCTGGCGTTCAAGGCGAGGGTTGCATCGTCGCCCGCAGGTACGCGCGCGACCTGGAAGATTACCTCGGACGCCCCTTTTCGCGGTGAAGCGGCGCGCGCAACCCGTATCTGTCCCAGTATATTCAGTTTAGCATCAAGGATCCTCATATGCATCGCTCGGGCATCGAACTCATCAACCTGTACTGGGAAGAAGTCTGGAACAACGGGAACCTGGAACTGATCCGCGAAATCTGTGCGAGTCCTATCGTCCGGCACGACGCTAATGAGGTTACGAGCCTCACGCACGATCAGCAGATCGCGCGCGTCGCGGCGCAGCGGACAAGGCTTCCCTTCTTCACCCATGAGGTGCTGGTCGCCGACGAGCATCATGTCTGCTCAGTCTGGAACATGACGATCCGGGAGGGGGGTGAGCGGGAGCTCTGCGGCATTGAGGTGTTCCGGGTGGAGGAAGGGCGCCTGTCGCACTGCTGGAATTCCGGCTACATTCCCGGCCTGTGGGGTCGCGACGGTGCGGAGCGGGAGGCGCGCGAGCCCGCCATCCTGCCGTCGCTGAGCAGTATCGATACCGACTGGATCCAGGATATCTTAACCTCTGTCGACAAGAGCACCCCGCGCGTTGGAGTGCTCCAGTCGGTGGATCGTATCGGCAACGGCACGCTGAGCGAGACTGCTCGCGTCGTCCTGCATTACAATGCCGACCCCGAAAACTATCCCACCACGCTTTTCTGCAAGTTCAACCGGTCAACCCCCGAGATCGACGCTGCGAACAAGCGGGTGGGCTTCTATGAGCGTGAGATCAACACCTACAGCTTCCTGCGCGACCATCCGGACATCTCGGCGCCGAAGGTATATTTCGCCGCGACCAATCCCGACACGGGCGCCACCAACATCGTCCTCGAAGATCTCTCGACGCGAACCACGCCAGGCGACCAGGTCAGGGCGCTTCGGTCGAGGAAGCGGACGCGGTGGTACGGGCGCTGTCACACCTCCACGCCAAGTTCCTCGGAACGGAGCCGAGTGACTGGCTGTTCGATCGCCAGCCCCGTGCGGCAATGTTTCATGATTCGTACCGGATAGGCGCCGCAGCGCTCAAGGAATTCCTCGGCAGCGCCGTTGACGCCTGCGATTACGAGCTGATCGACAGGTTCGAGCAGCTTTATCTTGATTGGGTGAACCTGCCCGTCGGCACCAAGACGGTGCTGCACGGCGACCCGCGCGTCGACAACATCTTGTTCGAGGCGGGCCCGTCCGGGATCAAGGCGTGGCTCATCGATTGGGGGATGACCGGGGTCGGGAGCCCGCAGTTCGATTTGGCCTACTTCCTGACGGGCAGCGTGCCCGTCGACATGCGGCGCCAGCACGATCGACGCTGGATCGCGGAGCATGCAGCTGAACTCGCCAAGGCTTCCCCGGCCTACGATCTCGCATCGGCGGAAATGATGTTCCGCGCTCAGGCCGTGGCGCAGCTTGCTGCAACCGTGCCGGCCGCGCGTACCGTCGAGCGCTCGGCACGCGGTGTCGAGCTTCTGACCACCCTCGTTCAGCGCAACTGCGCCGCCGTTCGCGACTGGGATGCCTTCGGCGCCATACGCTCGCTTTCTACAATGTGACGGGGGTCGCGGCCCCTAGCTGGCTAACTACGCCGAAAAGGAAACATCATGGATCTGTTTCGTAAGGGCGCCTTCAAGGGCAAGACCGTTTTCGTCGCTGGCGGATCCACGGGCATCAACCTCGGCATCGCCGAACGCTTCGGCGAGATGGGCGCCAACGTCGCGGTCATCAGCCGCAATGAGGAGCGGATTGCTGTCGCGGCTGAGCGCGTGAAGGCGACGGGCGCCGACGCCATCGGCGTGGTTGCCGACGTTCGCGACTTCGACGCCGTTTCGCGTGCGTTCGCTGCAACTACCGAGAAGTGGGGCGAGATCAACGTGGTCATCTCTGGCGCCGCAGGCAATTTCCTTTCGCCCGCGACCGGGCTGTCGGCCAACGCCTTCCGTACGGTGGTCGAGATTGACCTGCTCGGCACGTTCAACGTGCTCCGAGCCTCGTTCGACCATCTTCGCAAGCCTGGTGCGTCTGTGATCTCGATCACGGCCGGCCAAGCCAAGCGCCCGGTCATGTTCCAGGCGCATGCGAGCGCGGCCAAGGCGGGCATCAACAATCTCACTGGGACGTTGGCGATGGAGTGGGGCCCGGCCGGCATCCGCGTCAACGCCATCTCGCCTGGCCCGATCGGAGACACCGAGGGGATGGCCCGGCTTGCTCCGTCGGACGAGGCCACCGCCAAGTTGAAGAGCCGTCTTGCCTTGCGGGACTACGGCACAAAGCGCGACATCGCGGATGCCGCGCTGTTCCTTTCGAGCGACAATGCCCGCTACATCACTGGGGTGGTGCTCGAGGTCGATGGTGGCCTCCTGCTCGGCGACGCCTCGGCGGACGCCCTTACCCTTCCGGACCGTCGATGATGACGCTTGAGATCGATCGGCGCGGCGCGGTCGATTGGGTGACGTTTAACCGCCCCGATCGGCTGAATGCTCTCAGTCCCGAGCTTGTCGAGGCGCTACACGAGTACTTCGACAGCCTGTCCCGCGATACCGACACCCGTGTGGTGCTGCTGCGGGGGGCAGGACGCGCCTTCTGCGCGGGTCTCGACCTCGGAGCGACGGGCGGCGGCGATCTCGACGCCACCGCGCACCTCGCAATCCAGCGGAGGGTCTCGGAAATCGTCCTGAAGATGCGGTATTGCCCCCAAGCGATCGTCAGTCTGGTCCATGGTCCCGCCTGCGGCGGCGGCTTCGCCATGGCGCTCGCATCGGACATCCGCATCGCCGGAGCCAGTGCGCGGATGAACGCGGCATTCGTCCGGATCGGCCTTTCGGCATGCGACATCGGCGTTTCATACTTCCTCCCCCGTCTCGTCGGGGCGAGTCTCGCCGCCGAACTGATGATGACGGGGGATTTCATCCATGCCGAACGAGCCTTGCAGCTGGGTCTAGTAAGCCGCGTGGTGGCTGACGAGGACTTGGAAGTCGCCGCGGAGCCGCTCCTTGACGCGATGCTGACGACGTCACCCCTCGGTCTCAGGCTGACGAAGGAATGCCTTCGGATGTCAATTGATGCGCCGAGCCTCGAGGCGGCAATCGCGATGGAGGACCGCAATCAGGTCATTGCAGGCAGCGCGCCTGAGTTTCAGGAGGGAGTCGCCGCGTTTTTCGAGAAGCGCCGTCCAGCTTATGCGGCCGAGCTCGTGAAGCGGACCAAGCGGTGAGCGCCGCAGCCGGGACAACATCTTCGGAAGGCGCGGCCGGAAGCAGCGTCGTCTCAGCGACCGGCTTCATTTCGACGATATCAGCGACGCCCGGGCGAACGCAACGGGCTACGAATTCCTCTGTGTCGCACGATGTGTTGTGGCAAGATTGAGGACGCGCCAAGCAAAGGAGAGAAAGATGTTGCGGATGTTAAGCGAAGCGCATGGGAATGTTGTTCTTGCCGATGATTTGCCCGCCAAACCGGTCGGCGTCATGAAGCCGGGCATGGTCGAGATCGGGGCGGCGACGCACGATAGAGCATCGCGGCGTTCACCGACGATCCGCACCACAGAGGCTCTTTCGCGCCTGACTGCGGTGACAGCCACCAAGATTCGGAGGCTCGCGGTCGTTGCCCCGCTCGGCCTAGCCTGTCTGTGTAGCGGATGGCCGGCGTCTTCCCAGGTCGTCATTGGTCCCGGCGATCGCCCCGAAACCGGGCTTCAGGGCCAAACCACGATCGAAGACGTGGTGAGCGGCCGGTCCAAACTTCCTTATCATGCTGGCGTTCGCCTCGTCGGTCGCACGGACATCTGGAACCGCGGCGGCAATTTGCAGCTCTCATGGGTCGATCAATGTGCCTATGTATCCACCTTCAAGCAGACAGGCCCGATAACCGCCAACAGCCGATCTGCCTTGTTCCTCCGCGAGCCAGCGGGCGTCGCGGTTATCGACGTAAGGGACCCCCGGGCTCCAAAGCCCGTGCGCTTGCTGCGGGACCGGGGCTCGATCGATGCGGTAGAGACGATGCACGCGATTGCGGCACCAGGTCGCAAAGTTCTCGTCGCCGGCGCCTACTCGGGAGGAATTGCTGGCCGGGGCGAGGAGGACGCAGCTTGGCTCAGCATCTACGATGCCTCGAACTGCCTGAATCCCAAATTGCAGAGCGAGTTCAAGTGGCCCGCCAACATCCACATGGTGACAATCTCTCCCAACGGTCGTCGCGTCTACGGTACAGAAGTCGTGCCCGGACTCGGTTCGGGGAAGGGTGGCGTGCATGTGCTCGACATCAGCAACATGAAGCGCCCCCGCTATCTCGGCCGCTTCGGCGCCACGCGACCCAATGGATTGACGGCTGGGTTCACGCCACATGAAGTGTCGATCAGCCGTGATGAGCGGCGGATCTACGCGGCTGTCGTCGCCTCCGAAACCGGGGACGTGCCTGTGGAGAACGGCAGCGTCTACATTCTCGATAACAGCGACATCGTCGATGGGCGCTCTCAACCGAAGATGAGGCTCGTCGGCGAAGCCAAGCAAGGCGGTTGGCATTCTGTCGTGCCCGCGTCGATCAACGGAGTTCCACACCTGGTGGGTGCGGCCGAACTGGGCGCCTGTCCTGGAACATGGCCGCGGATCATCAATATCGCGGACGAGAAGAATCCAAAGGTCGTCGGCGAGTTCAAGCTGCAAATGAATATCAAGGAGAACTGCGACGCGATACGATTTACTCCTCGGAAGGAGGATCCCTATGCGAGCTTCATCCCAATCCCAGACATCACCGAGCGCCTCGGCGCGGTTGCCTCGCATTTCAACGATGTCGACGATGCAAGGAACACGAGGCTTGGTCTGTTCCCCTTCTTCGCTGGCGGAGTGAGGATCGTTGATTTGCGCGATCCTACAAAGCCGGTTGAAGTCGGCTACTATAAGCCGGGTGCGAATCCCGATACCCCGCTAAGTGGCAACGGGCTAAACTGGACAGGGTTGAACGACCAGGTAACCGACGCGTGTGCGTCGCATGTACGCTATGTTCCCGAGTCCGGGCACATCTGGTTCGCCTGCGTCACGACCGGTTTCCACGTTGTCGAACTGAATCCGGACCTTCGCGCTCGCCTCGGCTTCCCGACCGTGAAGTGATAACCTGTGTCGGCCGCTGGCGGCTCGGCTTGAGGGCTGTCGGCGGGGGGTAGATGACGGAGCCCCTTTCGTCGCGGCGAGGCGCAAAACAGTGCGGGAGGCTTGTTCGCGCTCGCCGCGATCATGGCTGGGCGCGTTCTCCGCCTCCCGCCGCACATTGCTGGACCGAGCAACTTGAGCGACCGATCAGGCAATGAGCCAAGGGTCGCTCCAAGGGAGAAGAACATGCGTTACGAAGGGCTCTGTTGCAAAAATCGTGAAGCTTGAGCATGCTTGGCGGAGA